>JBKCAB010000091.1:0-5095 GCA_046307935.1 Bacteroidota bacterium
TTCCAAGTCCATCGAAAACTTGCTGCTGAAAGACCTTTCGAGGTGTATGGTTGATCACAAAATAAAACTCCCTGAATTTGGAATTTCGAACTCTGAAATCGATCACAATATCTTTATATTGATCTGATGAAATATGATGAAACGCTACATCAAGCTCTTTCTGAGGAGTTGAGGGAACATCGATCTTCGGACTGATCTTATCAAGACCACCATCGTAGAAGAAGAAGCAATTGTAGTTGCCAATAAATCCGAGTTCAGCACGCTTCGCCGTATTTCCCTGTCTGACCGCTTCGTTCAAGGCATATTCAAGCCGGTTGACGACGATTACCGCATCTTGCTTGTCATCTGCGTCCAGGTTTTCACGATAGATCTTTAACGTGTATTTCTCATTTCCCGGAATACCCAGCGCAAGCTCTACATGTCTTTTTGCCCGTTCCTCGAGTGTTCCCTCGTCAGAGTGTCCAACCTGTTCTGTTTCTTGCTCATCCTTCGTTTCTTCTGAAACCGACTGATTTTGTTCCCCACAACCTGACAAAAGTGATGTCATCAAGATAAGTGTTACGACGAGATGCTTCATACAGGCAAAGATAATTCAATCAACAGAATCCGTTCTTTGTATTTTTGTTCCATGAACGTGCAACTGGAAGCATCCTGGAAATTGGCTCTTGAAGAGGAGTTTGAAAAGCCCTATTTCTCAGAGTTAGTCTCATTCGTTAAACAACAATACATTCAAAATCCAGGAGCGATATTCCCCAAAGGAAATGAAATATTCAGGGCGCTCAATACCGTTCCTCTTGAAAAGGTCAAGGTCGTAATTCTTGGTCAAGATCCCTATCCCACGCGTGGACACGCCCACGGACTCTGTTTCTCAGTAGAAGAACATGTAAAACCTTTCCCGAAAAGTCTTACTAATATCTTTAAGGAAATTGAGACAGACCTAGGCATTTCATTTCCTTCAGATGGGAGTCTCGTCAGATGGGCCGAGCAAGGAGTACTTCTTTTGAATGCTGTCTTGACGGTTGCCGAAGGAATGCCTGAAAGTCATGCAGGAAGAGGTTGGGAACGATTTACCGATGCTGTGATACGCAAAGTCTCCGACGAAAGGGAAGGGACAGTTTATCTGTTGTGGGGAAGCAAGGCACAGCAGAAAGCAGAATTATTGGACCAGCAAAAGAATTTGATCCTCAGATCTGTCCATCCATCACCATTGTCAGCTCACAGAGGATTTTTCGGATGCAAACATTTTAGTAAATGCAACGAATATCTCCTGTCACGTGGTGTGGACCCGATCAGGTGGTAATTAACGGCTCTAAAGAAATATTATCTTTGTGTCCAATGAAACTGAAAAATGATCTGATCCTTAGAGCCGCCAACGGGCAGGACATCGAACGTTACCCTGTCTGGTTGATGAGGCAAGCGGGAAGGATACTTCCTGAATACAGAGAAGTCAGAGCAAAACTTTCCGGCTTCAAAGAATTGGTTGAAACGCCTGAACGTGCAGCCGAGGTAACGGTACAGCCTGTTGATTTACTCAATGTGGATGCTGCGATCATTTTCTCCGATATTCTGGTTGTGCCGGAAGCTATGGGGCTTCAATATCAGATGATCGAACAGAAAGGACCTTGGTTCGAACGGACGATCCGGTCAAGAGAACAGCTGAACTTCATTGATAAAAACATCGATGTGGCTGATCGCTTGGGTTACGTTTTCGAAGCAATTCGCATAACAAACCGTGAGCTTAGCGGAAGGGTTCCGCTTATCGGTTTTGCCGGAGCTCCGTGGACGATTCTCTGTTACATGGTTGAGGGTAGAGGGTCGAAAACTTTTTCAGAATCTCGCAAATTATTGTACACTGATCCGGATTTGGCACATGAGTTGCTTGAACGTATCACAGACGTGACGATTCAGTACCTGAAAGCGCAGGTTGAGGCCGGTGCCCACATGCTTCAGCTGTTCGATTCCTGGGCAGGGATACTCGGGACAGAGCAGTACGCTGAATTTGGATTGAAATATATTGAGAAGATCGCGGAAGCACTGGATCAGCAAGTGCCACTTACGGTCTTTTCGAAAGGAGCGATCACATCGGTTGGAGCTATTGCAAAACTAAATTGCAATACAGTCGGTTTGGACTGGAATATGGATATACCTGAAGTTCGAAAGGAAATAGGTGAATCCCGCACACTGCAAGGCAATCTGGATCCATGTGCGCTCTATGCTGCTCATGCGGAGGTTGAAAGGTTGACGAAAAAGATGCTGGACACTTTCTCAAGCAAAAGACATATTGTAAATTTGGGACACGGTGTTTATCCCGACATCGATCCTGAAAAGGTGAAAACGTTCATTAAAACTGTAAAAGACTATGAATTACGCTTTTAAAAATCTAAAGACAGGTGCACTTGCGGCTTTGTTCTTGAGTATGGTAAATCCCATGTTTGGGCAAGAAAACCTTGTGCCGAATGGCAGCTTTGAAGCAACAGATGGGAAAGTGAAAAAACCGGCCTCGATAGGTAGCGCAAACGGTTGGACCTCACCAACTGGTGCCAGAGCAGATCTCTTTGTTCCCGGAAAGGTCGTCGAGATCAATACACCTTTGAATATGTTCGGGAAAGAGGAAGCAAAGGAAGGTACTAACTATGCTGGAATCGTTGCTTATTCATTTGGAGATAAGGTTCCACGTTCCTACCTTATGGCTAAGTTCGATGCCCCCCTCAAAAAAGGCATGAAGTACTGCGTGAAATTTCATGTTTCGCTGGCCGAAGCATCCAAATACGCTGCAAATAACCTTGGGGCAGTTATTTCCAAGAAAGAGTACGCCACTGAGACGAAGACACCACTCATTGAAAAGGCAAATGTGCTGCATTTCAACAACAAGATCTTCAATGCAACCTACAACTGGGACAAAGTGTGTGGGGTTTTTGAAGCTCAAGGCGGTGAGAAATACATTACGATCGGCAATTTTGAAATGAATGATAAAGTAAAGTATGAAACAAACAAAAAATCGAAGGACAAGGACCTAAAAGTGGATCAGGTAATAGCCGCTTATTATTTTATCGATGATGTTTCTGTCACTTTAGTAAAAACGGAAGACGAATGTGATTGTATGCTTTCTGAAAAGGAAGACAACTATTCTTCTACAATTTATCAGAATACATTCGTGCCGAATGACAAAATGACCGTGCGGGAGAAGATTGAAGCGCAGGCACTTTATTTCGCTTTCGGGAAGACCAATCTACAACCTGCAGGTGAAGAGGCCTTGAACATGATCGTGGACAATATGAAGGCGAATCCTCAGATGAAGCTACAAATCATGGGACACAGCTGTTCACAGGAAGATGAAGTCGGTAAGGAAAAGGAGAAATACGCTGATATGGCAACAAAAAGAGTGAACGCCGTAATGACATATTTGATGGACAAAGGGATCGAAGAATCAAGACTGATCTCATCGCCAATGGGCAGTGAAGAGCCAAGTTCAGAAATCCTAGATGGAGATGATGATGACCTTAAAATGGCCAAGAATAGAAGAGTAACCTTTAAATTGAGATAAGGGGCAAGTCCGATAGAATAATGAAGACCGGTTTTTCCGGTCTTTTTTGTTTTAGAATGCTCTGAGCTGCTTGAGCATAGCATAAATTTGATCAGTGGGGAGACCGACAACATTATTGTAAGACCCCCTGAGGTCGCTGACGAATGCATGTCCGATCCATTCTTGGATTCCGTAGGCACCTGCCTTATCATACGGCTTGTACACGTCCAAATAATGCGTTATTTCCTCAACAGATATAGATCGGAATGTTACTTCGGTAACAATGCTGCATTTAAGTGCTTTGTCATGACTTTCTACAACAACACCGGTGATCACTTTATGGGTTGTACCCGATAACGACAACAACATATCGAATGCATCTTCTCTTGACTGCGGCTTATTCAATACTTCATCTCTCAGTACGACGATTGTATCTGCGCAGATCAGGATCTCATTGCTTTTAAGTTCCGCTCGCCAAGCATCCGCTTTGCGAGAAGCCACCCAAATTGCTTTCTCCTCAGACGGTATATCTATCGGACAGTTCTCATCGATCTCCTTGATCCAAGTTTCAAACTCAAGACCCAATGCAGACAGCAATTCTTTTCGTCGAGGAGAAGCCGAAGCCAGGATGATCTTTTTCATTACAAAAGCGCAAGCTGATAAAGTGTGAGGATACCAAATAACATGGATAACTTGATGAGTCCATCCAGTAATTTGAGTTTGTTTGTGACAAAGCTTAATACAATAACGAGGAGGTTGATGCCTGATGCCACCATGAAAAAATAGAGTTGAGCAAAGTGAGGCTTCGCCTGATCTGGAGAATCATTGATATACAACAAGGTCATGAATACAGGAAGCAATAAGAGTATTGCGGCTGTGATGAAACGTGTTAATCCATCGCCGATAACCATGGGTAATGACTTGACATAGATTAATTTATCCCCCTCCATGTCTTGTTTATCTTTAATTATTTCTCTTGCCAGATTTTGAAAGAATGCAAAGAATGCAACAAGATGAACAACATAAAAATCCAGATCCAGAATTCCTTGAAATGTGGTCATGTCAACAACTCCGGTGTTGTGTTTCCCCGGTGAGTAGTACATAAATGTTAGAGCGAGTAATGGAATCAGTGAGGTGAGAAATGCTATAATAACGTTGCCGATCAGAATTTTACGTTTGAAATACATGCTGTAAAACCACAATAAATTGATCGAGATCAGGTGAAGGAAGACAAAACTAAAAGTCTCGTATACGACGGATAGGTAAATGCCAATGAAAAAAGCAACTCCGTTCAACCCCCAGTGTGAGACTATGGCCCATCTTCGTTTGATGTGTTTGGTAATAATGAGTTTCTCCGGTTTATTGATTCGGTCGGCCTTAACGTCAAAATAGTCATTGATAATGTTTCCTGCAGCTGCGATCATCACCGTAGAAAGTGTCAGTAACCAGAAATGAAATCGATTGTACTCGAAATCACTAAAAATGCGCGTTCTCTCCAGATAGAAAACGGTCCCGTGCATTGTCAGGACGATGATCAGTAAATTGACCGGACGTATGAGCTTAAGAAAGTAC
>JBKCAB010000092.1:0-11003 GCA_046307935.1 Bacteroidota bacterium
GGGTCTTGTCACGGGGCGTAATGTAACGGTGTTGTTCAAAGCTCCTTTCGGAGATCCTATCGCCATAGATGTCAATGGATCAATTCTTTCCCTTCGTCTTGATGAAGCAGAATTGATTGGTGTAACGACTTGCACTATCCAGTCATGAAGATAGCACTTCTTGGAAATCCGAATACGGGAAAGAGCTCTGTTTTCAACATGATCACGGGATTGCGTCAGCATGTGGGCAATTTTCCGGGAGTAACTGTTGACAAAAGGTCCGGAAAGATGCAGATTGCGGGTGAGGATCATGAGCTTATTGATTTTCCGGGTACTTATAGTCTTTATCCCCGTTCTAGAGACGAACAAGTGGTATACGAAGCATTATCTGCCGTGGATCATCCTGATCACCCGGATCTTGCTGTGATTGTTGCCGACGCATCGAACCTGGAAAGGAACCTCTTCCTTTTTTCACAGATCTATGATCTCGGATTGCCCTGTCTTCTCGTATTGAATATGTCGGATCTGGCGAATAGAGCCGGAAAAGTGATTCATACTGATCAACTGGAAACAGTATTTGAAGGTGCGGTGGTCGTGCATACGACAGCCCGAGCCGGAATGGGCAAAGATCGAATCCTGGAAGGGATCCGTAAGGCAGCAAAGCAGAAACCTGTATCTCGGTTTCTTTCTGCAAATAATTTGTGTTCACTTGATGACGTGGTATGTCAGGAACTTGAGGCTTCAAGCCGTTATGAGAAAATTCGTGATCTGATCGATACCGTCGAAACGATCTCGGTGCGTCCTGAACCGGCGATCAGTAAGCTTGACAAAGTGCTGGTGCATCCGATCTTCGGTTACCTGATCTTCGGACTCATACTCATGGTGGTCTTTCAATTCATATACTCCTTTGCTGCCATTCCGATGGATTTTATCGATACGCAGTTCGCCGCACTTGCTGATTTGACGCGGTCGGTGCTTCCGGAAGGTAGCTTCACCGATCTGATCAGTCAGGGTGTGATTCCCGGAGTTGGCGGTGTGGTGATCTTCATTCCACAGATCGCTTTGCTGTTCTTTTTCATTGCGATCCTGGAAGAAAGCGGCTACCTGGCTCGCGTAGTTTTCATCATGGATCGTTTGATGCGGCCGCTTGGCCTGAACGGAAAAAGTGTTGTTCCTTTATTGTCAAGTGTAGCTTGTGCTATACCCGGTGTTATGGCGGCGCGCACCATTTCAGACTGGAAAGAACGGATGATCACGATAATGGTAGCTCCGCTTATGAGCTGCAGCGCGCGGATACCCGTTTATACCCTGTTGATCGCACTGGTGATCCCGAATCAAGAGGTATGGGGTTTTCTTAACCTGCAGGGATTGGTACTTTTCGGATTGTATGCCTTAGGTCTTCTGTCAGCATTGCTCATTGCATGGATCATGAAGCAGTTTGTCCGTTCGAAGGAAAAAGGTTTTCTCTTACTCGAACTACCAGAATACAGGTCACCACTTTTGAGCAATGTGCTACTTACTGTATGGGAAAAGGTGCGCATCTTCGTGGTTGATGCCGGTAAGGTTATCCTTGCGATCTCGATCATACTTTGGGCACTGGCGTCTTTCGGTCCGTCAGATAAAATGGCGAAAGCTCGCAGTACAGCTGCTGAACGTGCGAAGCAGGAGCAGCTGGATACGGAAAGTACTGCCCGCATGATTGCCGCTGCTGAGCTGGAACAATCCTACATTGGTCACCTTGGAAAATTCGTCGAACCGGTGATCCAACCAATTGGTTATGACTGGAAAGTTGGGATCTCCCTTATAGCATCTTTTGCAGCGCGTGAGGTATTTGTGGGGTCATTGGCGACCATTTATGCGGTTCAGGATGATGGGGATCAGAATCTCCGTTTGATCGATCGGCTGCGAGCTGAAAAGAAGCCGGATGGAACACCTGTTTACTCCCTTGCCATGGGCGTTTCACTGATGGTTTATTATGTGTATGCCATGCAGTGTATGTCTACTCTCGCCGTTGTAAAGCGTGAAACAAAGGGCTGGAAATGGCCGATCATTCAGACCATCTATATGGGTTTCATTGCCTATCTTGGCGCTTTTCTTGCTTTTTTCCTACTCAGCTGATGCAAACTTTTTTGGTCATAGGAGCAATAGGAGCCTCGGCTTGGTGGTTGATTCGACGTTTCTCCGGGAAATCAAAAGATAGTTCGTGTGATAAATGCGGAGAGGTATAAACAGCTCCTCCCTCAATCCCTCCCCAAGGAGGGAAGATCACGTTTTCCCCCTTTGGAGGGGGACCAAGGGGGAGGAAAATCAGGAGGGAAGTGAAATCCTGAAAGTCGTACCGACATCAACTTGTGAATCAAGGACAAAAACTTTCCCCTTGTGGTAGTCGCGGATGATCCTTTTCACCAGTGAAAGTCCGAGTCCCCAACCCCGCTGTTTGGTAGTGTATCCGGGTTCAAATATGGTTTTGATCTTGTTGGCGGGAATTCCTTTTCCTGTGTCTTTTATGTCGATGTGCACCCACTCCGGTGAGCGATGAATGTCAATTGTCAATGTACCGTTGCCTTCCATGGCATCTACGGCATTTTTACAAATGTTCTCGATTACCCATTCGATCAATGATGGATTGTGTCGTACGATCAGCTTCTCATCCGCTTGGAAAACAAAATTTACTTTATCGGAAACCCGCAGTTTGAGGTAATCCACGACACCTTTCACGGTATGTCCAAGGTCTTGATCCTCCAATTTTCCGCCTGAACCGATCTTAGAAAAGCGGTCGGTGATCTTTTCAAGTCGCTGAACGTCTTTTTGCATCTCAGTCGGTATCATCGGATCGATTGGTTGTGTTTCCAGAAGCTGAATCCAAGCTATCAGGGAGGAGAGCGGTGTTCCCAGCTGATGAGCAGTTTCTTTTGCCATACCCGCCCAAACCTGGTTTTGCTCCGCTTTCCTGAATGTGCTGAAGATGAGGTAACCTATCATGATCAGCAGCCCCATCAAGGTGAACTGGATGTAAGGGAAATACTGCAGCTTCTTAAGTTCTTCACTGGTGTCGTAGAAAAGCAGGTTCTTTGTTCCGTCACGGAAATCAATCACCAAGGGTTCATTCCAGGTCTTCAACTCCTGAATCGTTTCGTAAAGGTTCCCCTCAGAGAGCTTTTCAGATGACAAGTTGCTGCCCACAACAGAGCTGTCGCGGGAATCGATCATAAGGACAGGCACAAGTCCTTCGTTCTTGATGAGCTCATTGTTGAATGCGGTGATCAGTGAGTCACGTTCTTTTTCCAACCTTTTGATCGCACGCGAGTCATCGTAATAATAGGTCATGAATAATCCCTCATAGACTTCCACAGTGAACGGAGGATTTTTATCTTTCCAGTTCCTTGCCAGAATCTGTAATGAATCGTGAAGGATCTTTTCGAGTTCCTTTTTTGTGGCTACAGGGTTTCGTTTTCTTGGGAAAGAGGTGTCCAAATCCAGATTAATGGAATTGTAGATCTCTTCATTGTTCACAATAACGATTACGGGAATATCCTTATTTTCATTGATGATTCTGAACGGGAAGTCCATTTTGGGATCTACATCCAACGGAGAAGCTTTTGAAACTTCAGTGGTAGCCCCTATCCACAGGCTCATTTCCTTCCGTTCTTTATCGCGCAGTTGTCGAAAAGTCCGATCAGTCAATTGCACCAGTTCGATTTTCTTTTGAATCGCATCTGCCCATTGCTTCACCCGATCTTGTTCGCGCTCACCAACTTTACTCACAATATCGTTCGATACGTAGAGGAACGCACCGATCATGCAAAGAGCGATGATCAACAAAGCGATCTTCCATTTCTGCTTGTTAGAGTATAGATTTACTGCCATGGCTGGTTGTGCTAAGTTAACGAGAAATTCCCGTTTGAATTGTTCCTAATTCCTCGATCTGACACAAAGCCGGAGAATTCCCGTAAATTTGCATGCTCATGCGCGCAAAAGTCAAAAAACCCTGGTTCGTGTTTTTAGTGTCCTTCCTCGGGATCACACTTCCACTGTGCCTGTTCCCAATCAATCTCTTTCAGGGAGAGATCGTTTTAGAAATCGGACTTGTTCAAATAATCGAACAGCGACCACTCAGCCTGTCTTATTTTTTCGGTTTGGGTTACGACCAAGCAGATATGGTGGGCATTAAGGATTTTTACCTCTTGCCACAAGGATATATTCTCGCGCTGCTGTTCACACTTGGTATTCCCGGGCTAATTGCTTTGAGGGTGCATTATAGGAAGTAAACCACATAGGCACAGAGTACACCAAGGCAAATAATAGGGTATTTGCTTTTGAAGAAATTTTTGAGACACGTATGAATACTGCGAACCTTTCCTGAGATTTCTCACATGATAATAGGAAAAGTGCTGGGATCCATTGTTTAAATCACATAGGGAGAAATGCCATTAAGTGCTTAATGATCCGAGCTCATTTAATTCAAATTAATTTGAACTAAGAACTCTGTGCCTTCTATGCCTATGTGGTAAAAATCACTCCCTCACCAGATCGATCTTCGTGTCCCCATCCACTTCAAGGTCAGTAACCAATGCTGCTGTGCTGGCACCGCCAAACTCGATCCCATTCGCTAAAACCTCGTTGCATACGTACTCCATGTTGGCTTTGATCGCTTCGCGGATCGCTTCACTGGTTTCTACTTTGAGTAAGATACGGTCCGTGACTTCTAGACCTGAATCCTTGCGGAGATTCTGCACACGGTTGATCAGCTCTCTGGCGATACCTTCTGCCTTTAGCGCTTCAGTGATCGTAATGTCAAGTGCTACGGTCATCTGTCCTTCTGAAGCAACCAACCATCCAGGTATATCCTGTGCGGCGATCTCAAAGTCGTTCAGGTCCAATTCGATCTGTTCTCCATCGATCATTCCGGTCCAGCCTCCCTTGGTTTCAACATTAGCAATATCGTCACTACTCATGTTGCCGACCAGTGTAGCAATGGCTTTCATTTGTTTTCCGTATTTCGGGCCGATGGTCTTGAAGTTCGGTTTGATCTTCTTTACAAGAATTCCGCTCCCTTCTTCGAGTAACTCAAGATCCTTAACGTTCACCTCAGAAAGGATGAGGTCTTTCACATGGAGAATGTTTTCGGCGAAGGTCTTGTTCAGCACCGGTACCATGATCTTCTGTAGCGGTTGGCGCACACGGATCTTTTCTTTCTTGCGCAATGCCAGAACAAGGGATGAGGTCCGTTGTGCGATATCCATTTGGTCTTCGAGAGCAGGATTGATCACAGCTTCGTTCACAACCGGAAAATCAGCCAAGTGCACCGAATCAACTGCATGACGTCCGGAAACGGAATTGAGGTCGATGAACAGTTGGTCCATAAAGAATGGCGCGATCGGTGAAGCAATCAAAGCAACCGTTTCTATACACGTGTACAGTGTCTGGTAAGCCGACTGCTTGTCTTTCAGATCATCTGATTTCCAGAATCGGCGACGGCACAGACGCACATACCAGTTCGACAGCTGATCACTCACAAATTCTTCAATCAGACGTCCCGCGCGTGTTGGTTCATAGTCTGCGTACGAAGCGTCCACCTCTTTGATGAGCGAGTTCAGTCGAGACAACACCCAGCGATCGATCTCCGGACGCTCATGGAGCGGCACTTCGGGTTCAGTGAAATCAAATCCGTCTATGTTGGCGTAAAGCGCGAAGAATGAGTAGGTATTGTAGAGCGTTCCGAAAAACTTGCGCTGCACTTCGATGATCCCGTCTGAGTGGCCCTCAATCTGCTTGTAGTTTAGGGGATTTTCTTTCAGGAGCTCCCTGAACTTTACGTCATCTGTAGTGTACTTATTTCCGTTCAGATCTTCGTAAACATTTGTCCAGCTGAACCGAAGGTTGTCCCATGGTTGTGCATTGGTGATCATGTACCAACGGGTTGCATCCGGTCCATATTTTGCAAGCGTATCGAACGGATCGATCGCATTACCAAGTCGGTTAGACATCTTCTGGCCGTTCTTATCCAGAACGAGACCATTCGAAACCACGTTTTTATAGGCGACCGAATCAAAGACCATCGTTGCGATCGCATGGAGCGTGTAGAACCATCCACGTGTTTGGTCGACGCCTTCTGCAATGAAGTCCGCAGGGTAGGACTTCCCACCTTCGATCAAATCCTTGTTCTCGAACGGATAATGCCACTGGGCATAAGGCATTGCCCCTGAATCGAACCAGACGTCGATCAGATCAGCTTCACGTTTCATCGGTTTTCCGGATGGGGAAACTAAAGTGATACGGTCTACGTAATTCTTATGCAGGTCAATATTCGCGTAATTCTCTTCCGACATATCTCCTTTAACGAAGTCCTGCAGCGGATTTTCTGTCATGAATCCGGCGGCAATTGCTTTCTCGCATTCCGCTTTCAGCTGTTCAACGGAGGAGATGCAGATGCGTTCATCACCTTCTTCGGATGACCAGATCGGAATCGGAATACCCCAATAGCGTGAGCGGGAAAGGTTCCAGTCGTTGGCATTCTCGAGCCACTTTCCGAAGCGACCTGTACCTGTGGATTCCGGTTTCCAGTTGATTGTGTTGGTCAGTGCGATCATGCGCTCTTTCACATCGGTCACACGGATGAACCACGAGTCCAGTGGGTAGTAAAGTACCGGTTTGTCTGTTCTCCAGCAGTGCGGATAGCTGTGCACGTATTTCTCGACCTTGAAGGCCTTATTCTCTGTTTTCAGTCGAATGGCGATCTGAACATCTGCAGATTTTTCAGGCGCTTCTGTTTCGTTGTAATATTCATTCTTCACGTACATTCCCGCAAGTTCGCCGACTTCCGGGCGGAATTTACCCTGCAAATCAACCAGCGGAACGAGGTTGCCCTTCTCATCGTTCACCAACATGGCAGGAACGCCAGCGTCCGCTGCAACCTTGGCATCATCAGCACCGAAAGTTGGCGCAATGTGTACAATACCGGTACCGTCTTCAGTGGTAACGAATTCTCCGCTGATCACACGGAATGCTTCTTCCGGCTTTTCGGCTGGAAACGTGTAAGGCAACAGTTGCTCATAGCGAATCCCAACGAGGTCCTCCCCCTGGCATTCACCGGCGATGAAGTAAGGGATCGTTTTGTCTCCGGAAGTGTAGCTTTTCAGCTCCTCATCACTTTCTACCTGCTGGAATCCTTTACCAAACTGCAGCCTGACAAGGTTCTTAGCGAGGATGACAGAGATTGGCTGGAACGTATATTGATTGAACGATTGTACCAGTACGTAATCTATCTTGGGACCCACGCAGAGCGCCGTATTCGAAGGAAGCGTCCATGGTGTTGTCGTCCAGGCAAGGAAATAAGTGGTTTTACCTTGCAGTAGGGGGACAAAGGGCGAGGCCTCATTCCATTCACTTATCCTAAATTGCGCTACCACCGTTGTATCTGTTACATCACGATAGCATCCCGGTTGGTTGAGCTCGTGAGAAGAAAGTCCGGTTCCTGCTTTCGGCGAGTAGGGTTGGATCGTATATCCTTTGTAGAGCAAATTCTTTTCGTACAGCTGTCCGAGTAACCACCATACCGATTCCATATATTTTGGTTGGTAGGTGATGTATGGATCATCCATATCCACCCAGTAACCCATTTTCAGTGTCAGGTCGTTCCAGATATCGGTGTAGCGCATGACTGCTTCTCGACAAGCCTTGTTGTAATCTTCCACGGAGATCTTTGTCCCGATATCCTCCTTAGATATCCCAAGTTCCTTTTCAACTCCCAATTCAACAGGCAGTCCATGGGTGTCCCACCCGGCCTTACGCTTGACCTGGAAACCTTTGAGCGTCTTGTAACGGCAGAAGATATCCTTGATCGAGCGCGCCATAACATGGTGAATTCCCGGCAAACCGTTCGCTGATGGAGGTCCCTCAAAGAAAATGTAAGGGGTCTTGCCTTCACGGGTGCTTACTGATCGCTCGAAAACATGTCCGTTCTTCCACTTATCCAGCACTTCACTTGCGATGTTCGGGAGGTTGAGCCCCTTGTATTCAGGATATTTCTTGTTCATCAGTTCCTTAGAAAATCGAAGCGCAAAGTTAAGGAAAATGCGCGACAACGAGAACAAAAGCTCTTCGTACTCATCTCATTAATGATCACGAAAAATTCGGATAACGGATAATTTAAGAGCGCAATCTATCCTTTAAACTCGTCTGGGATCAGAAGGCCTTCGAAAAAGTTATTTGTTGACGAAATGTGGCCATCCACGTGCGACATTGGTCGCGGAAATCCTGGCGCATTGATCTATCGGCTTCACTTGGAATCGGTTTCGAGCTATCAAGATCGTTTTATTCGTAGTACATGTGACCAGCCGAAGGTTACGATCATTTCTTCAGCCGAAGAATGTATGAGTCCTCACCACGCAACAATTTGAAAGTCCCGTTCGGGAGATTCTCGAACTCGTAGGTCTCTTCCTCCGTGTAGATCTGATACCAACCTATCGGTCCGTCGTAATCATCCCCCACACCATTGAGGTTCACACGGAACCATTCGCCCGATTCAACAAATGCGATCGTATTCTCATCATGTTTAAAATTGAATGAGCAAACGGACCAGCCACCATCACAGATCTCAATATCCATGCTGTAGTATCCGCCATCCGTAAAGGTATAACTGCCGTCTTCTAAAAATTGTGCGGTGGAGGAGAATGCAATGAATAGGACAATGAGGAACAGAAAACTTTTCATAGTGTACTTTTCACTAAAGATAAATTTTTCAATGCAAACAAGAGTAATTAGTAGTTGACTTCAATTTTTTTTTTTTGGATGATTTGTCCCGAAATGAAAAGAGGCTGCCTGAATTAGTCAGCCTCTGGTTTACAACCTGATAATTGATTCACTTCGATCGTTTTTCGTCTATCTCCTGAACTGCAGCTCTAAGTTCGTTTTCAGTGCATCGTTTCATGTTCAGCGACAAATATTCCTGGCTGTTTTTCTGTGAATCGGATAAGACTATGTTTTTTAGCTGCCCGAAGTAAATCCCGCTGTCATCGAGGTAAATACCCAATACATTGAATTTTGCATTCATGGGCACATTGTCAAATATGAAAACATTGTTTTCACGCCGTGAATACGGAATGATCAAATTGTTCGTATCGAGCGCAATGGACAAGCTAGGCACTTTATCGCCCGGAACTTCAATATTCACCACTCGCGAATTTTCAGGGATGAGAAGTCTGTCGCAGTTGATTCGCCCTGTTGCCCTTACAGTAATGGCGCGATCGGGAGAAAAGAAAATGGACCGAGTTAGTTCCTGTGGATCCAGCAGTGAAGTTGACATGGATTCCAGCATTGGATCGGAAGGACGACCTCTTTTTTCGGTTTTTATCGCCTTGTAGTGCAACCCGCCAATATTCAGTATTAGCTCACTTACGATCTGCATGGTGTCCATATTCTGAATCTTGAAGGACTTGGAAATTAAAATTGGTTCGCCGGCGTTTGTTCCTGGTGGTGTGTTTGTTGACCATTTCGTTACCGTTTCTCCTTCCCGGGCGTAGTAAGCTTCCATGCCGTCATCCGCCTTTTTATCCTTGAAGAGCACCTGGAGCGATGCCCCTTGCTTTAGCTCGAGTTGCTTGTTGCCGGCGCTCGCCCGAATATCGATCGTGCCTCCGGATTCCAGAAGTTCATTTTCGGTGGTTGTGGTGGTCAGGTTATTGAGGATAAAATCGCTTTTTTTATAAAATTCAGTCACTTTAATTTCAACGGGAGATGTGGGGTCTTCGGTAACGAATGATCCTGCTCTGATGAGTATTTGTGTTCCTTCCTTACAGACAAGAATGGTATCTCTTGATGGATCGATCATGAATACCTCCGCGGGTTTAGTGAGTTTTTCAAGCTGGTTTTTCGGCCCTCGGTAATTTCGTACGATCTCCACTCTGCGATTGAGTGTTTTTTCCTTTTCATCTTTATTCGAATTTAACGGCCGGGTTTCTCCTTGCCAATCAATATGAATCCGGTTTTGCACATTACGATCAAAAAGATAGGCTTGCACTATGCGTGTCCGGTTTAGTGATAGCGTCTTGTTGTAGGATAGATCGGCATCTGAATCAGTGTGACCGACCAGCAGCAATTCTTCCGAGGGATCGGTAATGGTTGCCAGGAGAGAGTCGAGGACCTTTTCGGAACTTTCAGTAAGTATGTAGCTGTCCTTGGCAAAATAGATACTGATCGGTGATGTATCGATCCGTTGGGCATATGCTGTAGAGAACGCAACCAGGCTGATGATGAGTACAATTTTTTTCATGGTCATGATTTTTCATTCTAACTCACAACACTTGCTTTTGTAACATTGCTAACGGATAAACAACTGAAAAAAACACCCGCACCTTGAAAATTCGAATTTAATGTGTGTCGGTTTCCTGATCGGTCTGCCAGTCTTTCCATAGGCTAAAGAATATTAACCTAAAGGGAGAAAACGTATTTTTGTTGATCAAATCAGTAATAGCCATGGCAGCATTCTTTTACCAGGATCCCTATCCGATCCAGAGAGATAATACGGAATACAAGAAGATCTCATCTGATTACGTTACCGTCGAAAAATTCGGCGATCGAGAAGTGTTGAGTATCGATCCGAAAGCATTAGAGATTATTGCTCAGGAGGCTATGACAGATGTTTCTTTCCTCCTCAGAACAACTCATCTTGAGAAGTTACGCCGAATCCTTGATGACCCTGAAGCAACCGACAATGACCGTTTCGTTGCCTATAATCTTCTTCAAAACGCAGTAGTTGCGGCCGAGGGTCAACTTCCCAGTTGTCAGGACACAGGAACGGCCATCGTGTTAGGTAAAAAAGGGGAGGACGTGTACACGGGTGTGGACGATGCAGAATACATTTCCAGAGGTATCTACAATACGTACCAGCAGGAGAACCTGCGTTATTCCCAGATCGTTCCGCTTTCAATGTTTGAAGAGAAGAATTCCGGTTCGAACCTTCCTGCACAGATCGATCTTTACACCAAGCAAGGAGCATCATACGAGTTCTTATTTCTTGCGAAAGG
>JBKCAB010000093.1:0-3190 GCA_046307935.1 Bacteroidota bacterium
GTTTAATTGAAACGAATCGTTCTTGCCGGGCTAATGCGTGTGATCGCATAACTGGGTATGATCAGCGCGAGCAAGCAAACGACAAGTGTTCCCGCATTCAGTGCCAGCCATGCCCATACATTTAGTTGTATCGGAACACTATCCAGATAATACACGTCTGGATCGAGCTTTAAAACACCAAAGAAATATTGAACAGCACAAAGTCCCAATCCGATCAAATTGCCGATGAGCATTCCCCGAAGGATTAGAAAACCTGCCTGATACAAGAAGATCTTGCGAATCATCCAGTCCGTTGCCCCCATGGCTTTCATAATTCCAATAAAATTCGATCTAACCAGGATCAGAACCAACAGTGCACTTCCCATGTTAATGATACCGATCAAGATCATCAATGAAAGAATGATGATTACGTTGAGGTCCAAAAATCCCAACCAAACAAAAATATCATTCTCATTTTCGATGATACTCCGAACGCTAAATGTTTCACCCAGCTCAGATGGCACGAAGCTGATCTGTTTTTTTATTTTTTCATACGTTTCTGGAAGTTCCTGCCATTTTGTGACATTTAGCTCATAACCACCGACATATTCCTGACTGCTTCCGATGCCTTCGCGCAAGGTGAACATCATGGTTTTATTGGATGCATTTAGCTTGAATTCAGAGCCGTCTTCCTTCAAATAAACTTTTTTAATTGTTCCATCCTCATTCCGTTTCACATCACAAAAAGATTGTCCTTCCCCTTTGATGCGAATATCCAGATATGCTGTGTCCGGAAGACTGGTCAGCTCATCAGTTCCCCGAATATTGGACCAGTAGTCGGATGCGATAAGTCGAATAGTGGTGTCCTTTACCGGACAGAGCACGAAGCCAGAAGCATTTTCATAACCAGAGCCCCAATCATATCGAAAATTGCCGTTTCCGCCAACTACGTCCGCCCGAATAATGAGCTGTCCGTTATATAAAGTGTCATCAATACCGATCGATGCTTTTATTCCCCAATCATTGAGTTCCTGAACCGCCCTGATATCACCAATGGCGATCTTACGGTCAAATTCTTCAAGTCCCGTTTTATAGATACCAACCAGCGTGTAGTTCCTTCTTACTGGTTGCGTTTTTACAAAATAGGCTTTTACCACGTCACCAATGGTCAGGTGGAGATCATTAGCGATTTTTTCAGAAAGTAAGAGCTCTTCACTCGTTTGTGTAGTATTGAAATTAGGTATCCGGCCTTTTACAAGATGTCTTTTGAAGAATGTCCAATCATAACTACCTTCAACCCCTTTGATCACTGCGCCATGGATCTCCTGGCGGGAATAGCTAGTATCCTTGCCACTTTTTTTGAATGATCGTTCGAATTTTTCTGATTGAAAAATGACTGGTTTATAGGCTACAGCTTGCACCGAGGAAAGAGAAGGATCTTTTCGTAACGTGCTTAAAAAGGCTTGGTTTTTGTAAATAGGTTCACATTCATACATGCTGCCGCCACTTGAGTTCATGATAAAGATGTGCGAACCGAATCCGGAGACTTTGTTCCTTACCTCCTGCTGAAATCCGGTTACCACAGCAATCGTGATCAGGTTGACGATAACAGCGAGAGCAATACTAATAACAGAAATGCGCACAATAGGTCTTGAAACTTTCTTACCTTGTACCTCGTTTTTAAGGACCTTTCGCGCTATGAAATATTCGACGGGCACAGCCGGTGATTTACCTGCACTAAGGTACATAAAGGTTTTCTGCATCAAAAGCATTTTACTTTTTTTGATCACTTCCTGCGAAATAGCTTTTAATTCGACTGAAAGCTCACCTGTTGAAACGGCTGTAGATGTTGGTGCCTCAGGCAGTTCAGAGGATGCATTGCTCGATCATGAAATGGCGATGTATTCATCAAAACCCATTCTTGGAATAGATCAACTCCATCTTGTGAAGGATTCCTTGGTGGGTAAACGCATTGCTGTAGTGGGCAATCAGACGTCTACTGTGCGAAACGTACATCTTGTTGATACTTTGTTGAACTTAAAACTCAAAGTGGTGAAAGTGTTTTCTCCGGAACACGGTTTCAGGGGTCAGGCTGATGCCGGTGAGAAAGTCAGTTCAACCGTGGATGAAAAGACCGGAATTCCCTTGATCTCGCTTTACGGCAATAACAAAAAACCAACGCCTGAGCAGATTTCAGATATCGACGTAGTGATCTATGACATTCAGGATGTAGGTGTTCGTTTCTACACCTACATATCTACGTTGCATTATGTCATGGAGGCATGTGCCGAAAATGGCAAACAGCTGATCGTTCTCGACAGGCCGAATCCGAACGGGCATTACATTGATGGGCCGGTTCTCGAAGAGCAGTTCAAGTCATTCGTAGGTATGCATCCTGTACCGATCGTCTATGGCATGACAACAGGGGAATTTGCCATGATGGTAAATGGTGAAAATTGGCTTCGTAATGGACTTGTTTGCCGACTTTTGGTGGTGCCATGTAAGCACTATGATCGTAAATTAAGGTACGTCTTGCCAGTTCCACCTTCTCCGAATCTGCGCACGGAGAGGGCAGTTTCTCTTTATCCCAGTTTATGTTTGTTTGAGGGAACAACTGTTAGTGTTGGCCGAGGAACAGAAAAGCCATTTGAGATATACGGGCATCCGCGCTTCCCTCGACTAGATTATAGTTTTACCCCACATTCCGTTTATGGGGCCAAAACTCCATTACACGAGAATAAGTTGTGTTTTGGTTTCGATTTGGAGAAAACAAATCCTAAAAGACACCATGAACTTGACCTCACTTTTCTTATCAAGGCCAGAGAACTATTGGGAGATTCTGTAGCCTTCATTGACCAGCCAATGTTCTTCGACAAGTTGGCAGGTACGGCGACATTGAGAGAACAAATACTGAAGGATTGGGAAATAAAAGCGATCCGTGAGACCTGGCAACCTGGTTTGGAGAAGTTTAAAGCGATCCGTAAGAAGTACCTGCTGTATCCTTAGTCGTTCTGCTTCAGTCGCTCTGCGCTTTCTAAAACTTTCGACTTTAGTTCCTCCATATAATCAACTAATTTCTTTTGGACCTCCGGGTTGGATGAACCGATGATCTTTGCAGCAAGTATTCCCGCATTTTTAGCAGCATTGAGTGCCACTGTCGCCACAGGTATTCCATTAGGCATTTGAAGTATGGAAAGAATACTATCCCATC
>JBKCAB010000094.1:0-1655 GCA_046307935.1 Bacteroidota bacterium
GCATTTGCAAAAGACCAAAGCGGCATTAATGTCTTCAGAAAAAAATCTTCGTTTGGCAAACAACAAGGCTGAAGAACTTACCATCAAGCGATTAACGCACAACAATCCCACCATGAAAGCGAAATTCGACGAGCTTGGAAAGGGAGAGGATTGAAAAAAATACTATGCGAATCTATGAAGGATGCCGGTTGAATGCCGGCATTTTTTTTTATACTACGACATCAAACCTCATTACATTCGAAAGGTAATCATGAGCATGTAATCAGTTACAACTCATTTTAAATATATGCTGTTACTATTTTGTTCGGAAGCATTTTCCATAAAATAGTAAGTATGAAGATCCCTAAAAATCTCCGTTCACTTTACAGTGATGAGATCAAAGCCATCCGCTGGTCAATTCTTTTACTGATCATTTTTTCGCTTGTAATATTAAGCTTGATCGTTTTGGCATTGGTTGAACTCATTTCCCTGTTCAATTTATTGCTGGTACCTGTTTTCGCATATTTAACCATTTATGAATTCGGCAGATTGCGTATTCATCAATCCTGTCTGGCGCTTAAACGCTATTTGTTTGAACCGGAATACGCAAAGGATTTCTTTGAAGATGACGACAACGAGCAGATTTCCGGAGAACACCATAATTGAAATACAATCCAATAAAAATCATAAACACCTAAAATTATGAAAAAGCTGCACCTATTCTCCCTTCTGTTCGCATCACAACTTGGATTCAGTCAAACGAGTATTTCCTTGTTTCCCGGGGCAAGTGAATACAAAGTCATCAATGCCTGCCAAACCGAACCTAATGTATCAGGAAAATTCATCGTTAAATATGTCGATTCATGCAAGGCAAGCGGGTATACAGGATTCGACGGTTCATATAACTACATTTTTCCATCACAACCCGAAAATATTGAGCCCGCTATCAAGGAAGTGATGCGAATCATCAATTTCTACAAGAAAAAATACAATTTAGGAGAAGGAATAAGTTTTTTCAATCCAACAAACTGCTATTACAACATGGGGGCCGGATGGGTATTTGATCAAGAATATTTTGATCTGCACCAAGAATTGGATTACAAGGAAATGTATTTTCGCTTGTCGACAGGTTTAATTAATATTTATGCACTTTATGAACTTATTCCCGGTCAACTGGATATTTACTTTTTTTTCAATATGCAAGGTATTGGCATCACTGTTATGAGAAAATAGCGCTACTAAAATGAGTTGATCATTAAACCTCAATTCTGTGTTGAATAAAGAGCGTGAAAATGAATGAATCTTACATTAACCTCATATTCGCAAATTTCAAAAGTCATGGATCAAATTGTTCACCTTCTATGGGAAACAGTTCGAATGATTTTTCAACTTCAAAAAAACAAGTAGAGGTAATTATGACAGCAATCTCAGCATTATCGTATTCACAAAGAACAGCATGAAATATTTAATTTTGATTGTAATTAATGCTGATCCATGAAGTCAGATTTGACCAAAACCTAAATTAAACAATATGTATTCCATCCGAAAAACCACACTTTGCATCTTTCTTTTCGTCATCGTAAGTAGTTGCTACTCACAAATTGAAAAAAAGACAAAGGAGTACACCCCAACAAAAAATAGATTCGAAAACTTCGATCAGTTCAGAACGCTTATAG
>JBKCAB010000095.1:0-2801 GCA_046307935.1 Bacteroidota bacterium
GAACTGCTTCGGAGATCGAGTTGGCAGGTTTTCCTTACCACTCACTGGACACTTATTTACCGAAGTTAGTAAGGGCCGGACAGCGTGTTGCCATTTGTGAGCAGCTGGAGGATCCGAAAATGACAAAGACCATTGTGAAGCGAGGTGTTACCGAACTGCTGACACCCGGTGTTTCCTTCAATGACCAGGTGCTGGAGCAGAAACGCAACAATTTTCTCTGTGCCATCCATACAGACAAACAACACTATGGGATCTCTTTTCTGGATGTTTCAACCGGTGAGTTTTTGGTCGCCCAGGGTAACCAGGAACACATTGAAAAGCTTTTACAGGGATTTCAACCTGCGGAAATACTCTTTCAAAAGAACCGTTCCAAAGAAGTTCAGGATCTCATTCATGAAAAGTGCTCCACATTTCGTTTGGAAGACTGGGTTTTTAACGAGGATTTTGCCCGTGAGCAACTCAACCGCCATTTTGGGACGGTGTCGCTCAAAGGTTTTGGCGTTGATGATCTGACAGCCGGCATTATTGCTGCCGGAGCGATCCTCCATTACCTCAATGAGAACCAACACAACCGACTTGCACACATAACGGCGCTTTCCAGGATTGAGGAGGAACGGTATGTCTGGCTTGACCGTTTTACCATCCGAAATCTTGAGCTTGTCAGCACTATGAATGAGCGGGGCACAACCTTACTGGATATCCTGGACCACACGCGCACACCGATGGGTGGACGACTCATGAAGCGTTGGGTGTTGCTGCCGTTGAAAGACGAGCTGCCGATACGTGAGCGACTGGAGTCTGTGGCTTACCTGAAGGAAACTGAAGCGTCCCGTTATGAGTTGGGAGAGCGTTTGCGGGAGATCGGCGATATCGAGCGCCTCATCTCGAAAGTAGCAGTTGGAAAGGTGAATCCGAAAGAAGTGAATCACCTCAAGCGCACCCTGCGTCAGATTGCTCCACTCAAGGCAATTCTTGGTTCATCTCAGGGAAATCTATTGCGGAAAGTCGCTGATCAGCTGAATCCTTGCGATGCGCTCATCGCGCAGATCGATGCCACGTTATTGGACGATCCTGCCATTCAGGTAGGAAAGGGACCGGTGATCCGGGAAGGATGCAATGCAGAATTGGATGAGCTACGGTCCATCATGAACAATGGAAAGGACTACCTGGAATCCATGCGGATCAGAGAAACAGAGCGAACCGGAATCAGTAGTTTGAAGATTGCATTTAACAATGTGTTCGGTTACTATCTGGAAGTTACACATACACACAAGGACAAAGTTCCCGAAGAATGGATCCGCAAACAGACCTTGGTCAATGCCGAGCGCTACATCACCGAAGAACTCAAAGAATACGAAACCAAGATCCTGAGTGCAGAAGAAAATGTACACAGCATTGAAACCCGGTTATTTCAAGATCTTGTCTTTTCGATGGCCGATTACATCCAGCCGCTGCAGCACAATGCGTATCTTATTGCACAGCTCGATTGTTTACTTTCTTTTGCGAACGTGGCTGCTGATCACGATTACCGATCACCTGCTGTAAACAACGGATTTGCCATTTCGATCAAGAACGGAAGACATCCTGTAATCGAGCAGTTGATGAAAGACGGCGAACAGTATGTATCCAATGATCTTTACCTCGACCGCGATGAACAACAGATCATGATGATTACTGGACCGAACATGAGTGGTAAAAGTGCCATTCTGCGGCAAACGGCGCTCATCTGTCTGATGGCTCAAATGGGAAGCTTCGTTCCGGCGGATCAGGCTGAGCTCGGACTACTCGACAAAGTATTCACACGCGTTGGCGCATCGGACAATATCTCTTCAGGAGAATCGACTTTCATGGTTGAAATGAATGAAACGGCCAGTATCCTGAATAACCTTTCTGATCGAAGCCTGATCCTGTTGGATGAGATCGGCAGAGGGACGAGTACGTACGATGGAATCTCGATTGCATGGTCTATTGCCGAGTACCTCCACCAGCATCCGAAGTTCAGGGCAAAAACCTTGTTTGCTACGCATTACCACGAATTGAACGAAATGAGTTCCAGATTTGAGCGTATCCACAATTTCAATGTTTCGGTGAAGGAGACCGGTTCGAAGATCCTCTTCATGCGTAAGTTGGTGGCTGGTGGAAGTGAACACTCGTTTGGGATCCATGTTGCCCGGCTAGCCGGCATGCCTGCCCAAGTTTTGAATCGGGCAGAGGAGATCCTGAAGCAATTGGAGAGCAGTCACGAGATGGAGCTCAAGGAAACCAAGTCAGGGAAGAGCAAGGCAAAGAAAAAGGATTCGGACCCTTCCATGCAACTGAGCTTTTTTCAATTGAACGATCCTGTTCTGGAGCAGATCAGAGAGGAGCTGGTTACCATTGACATCAATACGCTGACGCCTGTGGAAGCCCTGATGAAGTTGAATGAGATCAAAAAACTTACCGGGGGATAAATAGAACAGATCGCTCTGCTGCGAGCGGTGAGACTTTACATTTGAACGAAATAGAGCTAGACGCTATCGTGGAAAATCAGGTGCCACAATCAATATCTCACTTCTCACTTCTCGTTTCTTGGCTGAAGGGAGAAATTTATGCTGCTCATTGCCACTGTGTATTTTTTACGCTTTCTGATTTGGTTTTTCTGAAAAACTTTTTACATTTGTCCCCCGTTGCAAAGCGATGTAGCGGTTAACTAAAGTTCATGCAAAAACAGCTTCCGCCTCGGCAGAGTAGAGCATGACAAGATTCTCTAAACAAAGAGAATTATAGAATTTAATGCGAGAATAGCTCAGTTGGTAGAGCAC
>JBKCAB010000096.1:0-2942 GCA_046307935.1 Bacteroidota bacterium
ATGTACGTACAACTACGTATGGATTACAGAAGGTGACTACGTAATTGTTTTAGTGTATGGTTGAAAATCTTTTCCATCGGGCGTAATGGTTATTCCTTTGTCTCAAGAAACAAAGAAAAACACCGCCCAATGAAAACAAGAATGACAAAAACGATCAGCAGCCTAGTAGTAACAGGGATGTTAATTATTACCGGAACAGTTAGCGCACAGCAGAGCGCATCGATCTGGGTAAAGGTAAAGCAGGAGAACAAAGTTCAGTACACACAGCAGAACGGCAGGGTTCGTTTTACTGATGCTTTGGTTGAGTCAACGCTTGGTTCATTGAACATTACGGGTGTATCGAAAGCGTTACCATCGTCACGCAATGCAGAGCTTCAGAAGGTATATGAGTTGACATGCAACTGTGATGTGAACGATCTAATGGTAGCTGCATCACGTGTTCCATCGGTTTTTGAGGGAATGGAAGAAGGACCTCGTTATGAGACAATGGAAACACCGAACGACTATGCAACGGCGTTTACAAATGACTACGCTTTGAACATGATCAACGCAGGCGGTGCGTGGGATCTTACTTCAGGCGATACGACGGTTGTGATCGCTATCACGGATGCGAACTACTATCTTGGACACGAGGAGTTGGTTGGCAAGTATGATCTGGTAACACCGAACTACAATACGACTTACACGCACGGTACAGCAGTAGCAGTAACGGCAGCAGGGAACACGAACAACGGATTGGGTAAGAGTTCTATCGGCTACAACAGCCGTCTTCAGTTGCGTTCAATGAACTACAATGAGGTATTGGATGCGGCTTATTCAGGAGCACAGGTGATCAACATGAGCTGGGCGTCAGGGTGCTACTACAGCCAGTATCAGCAGGACGTTATGACGGAGGTACACAACTTGGGCGTTGTATTGGTAGCTTCAGCAGGAAATGGATCAACATGTAACAATGCAGCTGCTCTGGTTTATCCTGCATCATACCAGTATGTGATCTCTGTGAGCAGCGTAGGTCCAATGGACAACCACGAGCGTTTCATTGGGAATGCAGCATCTACACACCAGCACAATGCAGCAGTAGACATCTGCGCACCGGGATACGATGTAGCATTGACCACAGCACCTGGTGTTTACACAACAGGTAACGGAACTTCATTTGCCGCACCATATGTATCAGGAACAGTAGCCTTGATGCTTTCAGTGAACAAGTGTTTGACACCGGATGATATCGAATACATCTTGAAGGCAACGACAACGAAGTTGGATGAATTGAACCCACAGTATGCAGGACTTCTTGGGGCGGGACGTCTTGATGCAGCAGCAGCGGTAACAATGGCATCAAAGATGAATAAACTTGGAGTAACGGTTTCATCAACATACAAGTGTGTGACAGGCGAATACACGTATTCAGTAGATGCAGCATTGGCAGAGGCACCCTACACGATTGCGTGGAGCAACGGTTCAGAAGGACAGGCAGCAGACCTTACAGCGGGATCACATTGGGTGAAGGTAGTTGATGCAAGCGGATGTGTTGGATACGTTTCATTTGAAGTAGCACCGGTAGAAGCGCTGGATGTAAAGGCACAGGTAGTTGGTGCACGTTGCAACAACGAGAACAACGGATCTATCGACATGACGATCAACGGCGGTTTCCTTCCTTATACAGTGATCTGGAACGACGGATCACAGGAGATGGATCGTATGGAGATATCAGCTGGTGTTTACACGGCACAGGTGATCGATGGAATGGGATGTACGATCACAACGAGCTTTGTGATCACAGAGCCTGCAGCATTGACAGCAGCAATCGAGGATGTGGATATCTTCATCGCAGAAGAGGGTTCAATTAACCTTGCAGTGAACGGAGGCGTAGCGCCATATACTTACAGCTGGTCGAATGGATCAAGCGAAGAGGATTTGGATGGTCTTGCGGCAGGTTTCTACGAAGTATATGTAGAGGATGCAAACGGATGCGGTGTATCGGTAAACACATTCATCACAGATGAAGTGATCGGTACGGCACCAGGCAAGGAAGGAACAGAGGAAGTAGCGAACGGCCAGACAAGCGGTATCGAAGAGGCATCGAATGAAGGAGCATTCAGTGTGTATCCAAACCCATCAGAAGGTCAGGTTACAGTAAGCTGGACGGGCGAAGTGAGCGAAGTGTTGGTTTTCGCAGCAAACGGACAGTTGGTACAGCGCATGGATACCAACAGCCAGGAGGTGAAGGTAGAAGGATTGAGCACAGGAATGTACACAGTGATCGGTCTTGGTCAGGGTGTGAAGTTCAGCAAGAAGCTCACTGTACTGTAAGAAGCAGACGATTATTGATCGGAAGCGATTGCAGGAGGGAAAAAGAAAAAGTAAAACGAAAATAGGCGGTCTTTTCATAGTGGTTAGGTTTAGGTTTAGCAAAAATCCCGGGGTAAAATCCCCCGGGTTTTTAAAAGCCTTGAACCAGCATAAGTAGAGACCAAACAAAAAGCAACAAAGAAAGGCTCTTGAGCAGAAAAGGATCGGGCGGATCGTTGAGCTGAAGAGCGATGAAAAAAACAAGTATTTCAGTTTTCACAGTGGTTAGGTTTAGGTTCAAGGAAAGGTCGGGGGAAGTATCCCCGGCCTTCCACAAACCGAATGGAACCGCGGAGCTGAGACGTAAAAAGAAAAGGAAGAAACGGGAATGCAGTGATCGGGCGGGTCACGGCAAAGAACGGGAAGATAGTTTGTTTTCAGTTTTCACAATGTTTCGAAGAAGTCGGCCAGCGGGGGATGAGTCCCCCGAGGCACGACGGAACGGATCGAATAACTGGAACATAGGAATTAGTTCAGTTTTCACAGTGGTTAGGTTTAGGTAAAAAAAGAACGGTGGCAGTAGCTGCCGTTTTTTTGTTGTCAGCATTTTCAGAGGAGATGGATGATTTAACATGGTTGAGAGGTACCCC
>JBKCAB010000097.1:0-707 GCA_046307935.1 Bacteroidota bacterium
GAAAGAGGCGGTCTATTATGGACAATGGATTACTGTTATAGGAACAGAGGATAGGATGTTCTTTGTTGATGATTGGGATTATGCGGACCTAGCGCTTAACAGGTTATTGTCGCCCTACGAACTTTCAATCGATGATGGTCAGGAAGATGAAGAAGGGGATCTCATGTGGGAGATACAGGCAGATAACGGCTTTATTACGACAGTGTATCAAATACTTCAAGATGATAATACAGTGTTACTCATGATCATCACCGAAGAAACACCGGAAGAAGACGATTTTGTCTCTTGGTATGAAAAAGTTTTTCATTGATCCGGTTACCTTTTTTCAAATTCTCTATCAACCCTTAGAAACTTAAAATCAATCAATATGAAAACAATTTTTAAAAGTCTGGTAGCCGCTGTGTCTTTGGTTGCCATTGCAATGGGTTCCTATTCATTCATTGCGCCACAGGATGTCAAGGTACAGCGTGAAACAATTGAGGAATGCATGGATTGTCGCTATGATCAATGTCACGCTACTGCAAAAAGTACAGGTCAACGATGCAAGCATTGTGTATCGAACTACGGTGATACCTATTGCTGGCAGCACCAATAATATTAATGAACATCTAAATCACGACTTATGAGAACGCTATTTATTCTTTTTACCGCATTGGTTCTTTCTTCAAATGTATTTTCCCAGGACCAGTTTAGGGTAGATTACAATC
>JBKCAB010000098.1:0-1859 GCA_046307935.1 Bacteroidota bacterium
GTAAGGAATAATTTGATCCGAACCGTTCGCCGCTAATCCATTCGCAGGATTACTGTTCGACCAAGTGAAAGTTGCCCCAACCGGATTACTCACAAAGTCGACTGGATCTACTGTTGAACCTGGGCAAACCGTTACGTCTGCTGGGTCATTAACGGTTGGTGTTGGTGAAATGCTGATCAGGAAAGTTTGGGCGGTCCCCACGCAACCACTGAGCGTAGGTGTAACAGTAACAGTACCTGAAACAACTGATCCGGTATTGTTCACTGGCGCATTGTATGTTGCGATCTGACCTGCTCCATTCAACGGTAAACCAATAGCAATATCGGTATTCGACCACGCAAATGTTGCTCCGGACGGGTTGCTCACGAAATCATCCGGATTAATGGATGCTCCTGGACAAACCAATACATCTGCCGGGTCATTGACAGTTGGTATCTGATTGATGATAATATTGAATGGCTCTTCATCAATACATGATCCGTTCGCATCATAAGCGTATAGTGTAACATTCGTTGGTGCGTTATAGACCGTTCCAGAAGCAACCACTGAACCAGTTCCGCCCGGTCCTGTATAGTAGGCAGGGACATTCAAAGAGGTTCCACTGATCGCAGGGAGGGTGTATGAAGTACCACAATTTGTAACATCATTGATGATATCGAGAACCGGAGCGCCCGGATTGGCCAAAGAAGCTTGCAGTGTAGAGCTCTGACAACCGTTCGCGTCGACAAAATATACAGCATAAGTTCCAGCTGCCAGACCCGAAACTGAATAGTTTAAAGCGACACCATTTGCATTACCACTGCTTGGACCTGTCCATATGACATTACCATTTCCGGAACCATTGACAAGAATGGAACCGTCCGCAGCGTTACAAGCGTTGGGATCGTCTGGTGTGAGTGTAATGACAGGAAGATCGTTTACCGTTATGGTTCCTGTTGCGTTAACAATTCCACATCCACCTGTCAAAGGGATAGTATAGTTAAAGGTTCCAATTGTTGTTGGTGTGCCTGAAACAGTGATCGTATTGCCGAACCATGTTGCACTTACTCCTGCCGGAAGACCTGTTGCAACACCTATTCCTGTTGCACCGGTGGTTGTATATGTAACTGGGGTTATGGGCAATCCTATACATACGGATGGATTACTAGAAGGTGCAGTTACGGTATTGTTAGGCGTCACTGTGATCGTACCCGTTGCACTAACTGTTCCACAACCGCCTGTAAGGGGAATAGAGTAATTGAATGTTCCTGATGCTGTTGGTGTTCCGCTGATCGTGATCGAATTGCTCGAGAAACTAGCGCTCAAGCCAGCGGGAAGACCCGATGCTGCTCCAATACCTGTTGCCCCGGTCGTGGTGAACGTAACCGTTGGTGAAAGAGGTAACCCAATACAAACCGTTGGGTTAGATGATGGTGCTGAAACCGTATTGTTTGGTGTGATTGTGATCGTACCTGTTGCACTCACCGTTCCACAACCGCCCGTAAGTGGTATGGTGTAGTTGAATGTACCCGCAGCCGTTGGTGTTCCGCTGATGGTTATAGTATTGCTCGAGAAACTTGCGCTCAAGCCGGCTGGAAGACCTAACGCTGAACCTATCCCCGTTGCTCCGGTTGTAGTGAATGTAACCGTTGGTGAAAGCGGTAGGCCGATACAAGCCGTTGGGTTCGAAGATGGTGCTGAAACTGTGTTGTTTGGTGTGATTGTGATCGTACCCGTTGCACTCACCGTCCCACAACCTCCTGTCAATGGAACCGTATAGTTGAACGTTCCTGAAGCCGTTGGTGTTCCGCTGATCGTTATCGTGTTGCTTGCGAAGCTAGCACTCAAGCCGGCAGGGAGACCGGACGCCGCTCCAATAC
>JBKCAB010000099.1:0-14860 GCA_046307935.1 Bacteroidota bacterium
AGTCAAATGTCTACTATTTTAAACCCATTAACCCTCACAAATCAGCACCAAATGCCACAGAACACTCCCCCTAGTTTCAGCACTGATCAATACTTCATTGTGAAGAAAGACCTTTTTGGTGCATCATTGCGTAAAATTGAAAAATTTGTCCGGCAAGATGACGGACAGGACCAAGCATTTGAAAAAGTTTGGATACCGGAAGACCAGATCAAAGGGAAGATCCATAAGATCAACGAAGACTCCTTTGAAAAGATCAACGGGCATTTTAGGTTAGATTTTAAGGAGATTATCGAGCAGGCTACTTGTCTGTCAGAACTGGAATTGGTCGCCGTGCGCAGAAACATCCTGAAAAAGGATGAAGAGGTCTCTATGCACCGCGATTTCGAAGGATACGTGGTGATCATTGATCTGCCCATTCCAACACAACCGGAGGGCGAACCTGTTCCCCAACCGGAAGACTCACACCGCACATTTCAGGGCGGGAACATTCTTTTCACCAAGGATAACGGGGAAATAGTCGAGATCGAATTGAAACACGATGAACTCTTTGTCGGGAAATGTACCAACTACCATGGCGTCCAAAAAGTGCTCTCGGGAACACGTGAGAGTATCGCTCTTTTTTCTCGCCCAAAAGCATCTTGATCTTCGGCAGATATACTCCTCAATAGACTTTTCATGTTCCGTTTGGACCTCAACAAAACTCTCTTGATCCTGGCGCTGCTCATTACCGGAGCGGGTGTTTCTTCCTTCTATTTTCTCAGTTCCTGGAAAAGCGCGAAAAGTCCAGTTCCAATGCAAAAGACGGACGTTATCACGGATTCCATTCCCCTGCTGATCGTAAGTTCTCATCTTTCACGGACTGAGAATGTTCGGTTCGAGGAGTTTTCAGAATTGCTCAGGAAGAAACGGTTGTTTTGTACTGCAGACATCGCCGAGGATTGTAAAACGTTGTTCAAGTTAAATGACCGACCGACCGTACTGCGCATCTCAGAATTCAATCATGCCAATGATTCCATTTTTCTCATTACCTCTCTGGACTCTCTGAACCATCAGTTCAAGCTTCTTTCCGTTGATAGTGTGCATTATTTCAATGCCCCGGAAAACTACCCGTTCCGAATCCCGGCTGCTCATCCTTTCAACTTTAAAGAGGATATTACCCATTATGTGCACACCGGTGTAACGGCGATCACCCGTTCGACGGGATCGGTGCTGGACCGCAAAGGCATCGATTTTTACCTGCAAAATATCAAACATTATTTCAAAGACCCCGAATACATCCACATCAGCAATGAAGTCAGTATGCAGGACCAATGTGATTATGCTTCGATGAAAATGAAGTTCGCCACCCGAAGCGAACATTTCGATATCATCCGGCAACTGCGTGCCAATATCATTGAATTGACCGGGAATCACAACCTCGACATGGGACAGGCGCCCTATCTGAATTCGCTGAAATGGTACAAGGAGAATAAGATGGCCTATTTTGGTGGAGGCAGCAACCCCGAGGAAGCAGCACGGCCGTTGATCATTACACTCAAGGATGGTTCACGCATCGCCTGGATCGGTTTCAATGAATATTGTCCTTGCGGGGAATGTGCCGACAATAAACCCGGTGCCAACAGATACAAACCTGAAAAAGCAAAGAACCTGATCGATTCCCTCAAACGTAAAGCAGATATCTCATACATTATAACCTGCGTACAGTTTGGAGAAGTGGATTCCTATTCACCGACGGCAAGCCAGCGTACGATCTGTAAATTTCTTCTTGATACGGGGGCGGACGTAGTTCTGGGATCCCAGGCGCACCAGGCACAGGAGTTCGCGCTTTACAAGAAGAAGATGATCTTTTATGGATTGGGGAACTTCTTGTTTGACCAGATCCACCGCATCGGCGTCAGACAGGCATTTTTTCTGAACTGTTATTTTTACAAAGGGAAGATCGTCAGCTATCAGCCTGTTTATACCTTCATGAATTCGCAGCGTCAGCCAACGATCGCTTCAGATGCCGAAAAACTGGAAATCCAAAAAAGTATCCTGAAAAAGGATAATTTTCCAACGCGGTAAGTGATTTCAGAGATAAGCATGTCAGTTTAAACGATGAAATCTATTGTGTTTATTTCATTGCGTAAAAAAAGTAAATTTGGGCTATTCATGTGGATTATCAAAAAATTGGTCCATCTACCGGTGAAATACATTTATGTATTGATAATAGGGCTTTTTACCAGTGGCGTGCAGGCGCAAGCTGACACATTGGAATTGAACCTTCGTGTTTATGGTGAAGTGTATTATGGCATTGAGACTTCCGGCACAACACCGGACCAGCGCCTACCTTTTGTCTACAATCATTCAAGGAACAATGCATTTGCTGTGAACCTCGGTATGATCCAAATCAATGCAGATCACGCAAACTACAGGTTTCGACTCGGCATGCATGGAGGAACCTATGTCCAGGATAATTATGCAGGAGAACCGGAAATGTTAAGGTATTTTTCAGAGGCAAGTGCAGGGCTTAATCTTACCTCATCAGGTAAGTTGTGGTTGGATGCGGGGATCTTTCCCTCACACATTGGTTTTGAAAGCGCGGTCAATACGGAAAACCCTACGCTGACCCGCTCTATGATAGCCGATCTATCTCCTTATTACTCATGTGGAGCCAAGCTGAATTGGAAGCCGAATGAAAAACTTGAACTGGAAGCACTTGTACTCAACGGATGGCAACGCATCGCACCGATCCAGGGGAATACCTTGCCTTCGTTCGGTACGCGAGCAACGTATACGGGGGCGTCATCAAAACTCAACTGGAGCACTTTCATCGGCCCTCAAGGAGCGGATGCCACTCGGGAAATGCGTTATTTCAGCAATTTATTCTACACCCAGAACATAGGTCAACGTTTTAAGATCATTGCCGATGTTGACGCCGGGATCCAGGAAAGAATCAATGGAATCGGCGCTTTCGATCGATGGATCGGCCTTGCTGCTATTTTCAGCGCACAATTGGGAAAACGATCTTCGATTGCAGTGCGCGGTGAATGGTTCGGGGATCAGGATGATGTTGTCGCCTCGTTCATCCTTCTTGGCGCAGATGCAGCTACCGGTGTTTCACTGAACTATGACCGAAAGATCGCATCGGGTGTACAATGGCGTACCGAAGCAAAATGGACGGCTTTCAAGGAAGACCCGAATAATTTGCTTTTCCCGTTGAAAGAGAATAGTTTTTTTATTTGCTCCAGTATCCTTGTTGATCTCAACAGATACTTACATTGAACTCAGGAAGAACCTTTTTAATTCCCGATTGAACGCCTTGGCATCATCAAGCTGTGTCGCGTGACCGGTTTTCGGAATGGTCACAAATGGGCAGTCAATGGTCTTGGCAAATTTTTCTCCTTCGCTCTTTAGAAACAACGCATCTTCTTCCCCCCAAAGCACCATCGCATGGCACTGTTTTAAGGGTTCGAGGCTTTCGATCCGATCCTTCTCTCCTGAAAGCGTGTAGAGCATATTGCGCCATTGCGTGTGGTACTTGTCGAAGAACAGATGATGCAATTGTTTGAGCACAAAAACCGGAAAATAAGGCTTTTTGAAGCTCGAAACGTACAACAATCTCCGGATATCCAGTGGGGTATGTGTGATAAAAAGTTCGCCAACGTGTTGCACGCCGTTCTTCGAGATCAAAGGTTCCAGCGTGGCGTCGTCAAAGGTCGAACCGGGACAATTGGCGATACACAGCTTGTCGACCAACCCCGGATTCTTCAAGGCAAGCTCCATCGCCACAAAACCGCCGTAACTTTGACCAACGACATGCAGCCGATCGATCTTAAGCTCGTGCAGCAAGCGCTCAATGGCTTCACGCTGCGTAGCAAGGACGGGTTCTCTTGTGCTGTGGCTCTTTCCAAACCATTGCAGATCCGGCGCGATCACGGTGAAATGTCCCGAAAACAAACACAACTGATCTGCCCAGTTCATCAGTGCATCCATCGCAAATCCGTGTATGAACAACAGCACAGGACCCTTACCTCCCATGTGGTAATGGATCACAAAATCCGAATCTTGATAAGTGTATGAATGAATTCCGTTTCTTCGCAGCTGTCTCGACTTGTAACGGATGTACTGATCAACGATCTTCCTGAAAGGGTTTTTGATCCGGTTGCGGAAAAAGAACAACAAACTTTTCATGAAGGTCGCGGTTTACCCTGCGAAGATAATAATTATGTATGCGCAATATAATGTTGAGGTTAGTTCATTCGAGGAACGGAGCGCTTTGTGGAATAAACAGGACCGCGTTTTCTTTTGATACTTTTCTTTTGCGAAAAAAGAGAAGTATGTAGTCATCCGTGTATCTTCGCAAAAAGAAAACATGTTCACAGGGATCATCGAACAATTGGGCCACATCTCCGGCATTCGCAGAGAAGGGACAAACATCCATTTCACCATTCAAAGCCCATTTACGCATGAACTGAGGATCGACCAGAGTGTTGCCCACAACGGTTGCTGTCTGACGGTTGTAGAGATCTCAGGTGAGGAATACGTGGTAACGGCCATTCAAGAGACACTCGACAGGACAAACCTCTCGACCTGGGAAGTTGGCACGAAAGTGAATTTGGAGCGATGCATGCAGCTCAATGGACGCCTGGATGGCCATATTGTACAAGGCCATGTAGATACGGTCGGCACCTGCACTACGATCGAAGATCAGAACGGTAGCTGGAAGTACGCCTTTTCCTATGATTCGGACATGGTCACGGTGGAAAAAGGATCGATCACGGTGAATGGAACTAGCCTGACAGTAGTAGATTCCCTAAACGGGGAATTTTCAGTCTGTATTATTCCTTACACTTACGAGCACACGAATTTTCACACGCTCAACGTGGGAGATAAGGTCAACCTCGAATTTGATATTATTGGGAAATACGTGGAGCGCTTATTGCGTTCACGTGGAGGAATCTAACGCCACTTTTTCTTGAGGCGTTTTTCAATGCCCTTTCGCAATTTTTTAATGACACCGTCCCGGCTGCCTACATTACTGCATTTCAGGATATCGCTCGCAAACATTTGTCCGTTGCGAAAGAAAAGGAACTCGAACGTTACCGAGGTCACCTCGTCCCGGTAGATTGGGAACAGACTGCCGGCATTCAATGTGGTGATCAGATCATCTTTCCGGTCCGATGCCTTGAAATTGCGGTCGTAGCCCCGCACGGTCACCACCACATAAGTGTCGATCCCTTTGGCAGTAAGTGCCGTTTTCACGGAGTCCGTAGCCAGTAGGTCAGGAGAACTGCCGAACTTGAGTACATTGAGCGCCGGAAGTGCTTTGATCCCATAGGAATTGAAGAGTTCAGTCACATTCACTTCGATCGAAAAGCGATCTTCCGGTTTGTCAAGCTGACCGATGACGAGCGCATTTTTCAGTTGGATTTGGTCCTTCTGAGCATAGGTGTTTCCAATGCTCAATAGAAAGAAAAGTGTGATGAGTCCCCGCATAATGTATCAGAATACTTCCTTGGCAATGGCTTTCACCTGGGAAGAGTTGGACATAGTGTAATAATGGATGCAAGGAACCCCTGCAGCTTTAAGTTCTTTTGATTGCTGGATACCCCACTCGATGCCCAATCGCTCCACGTCTTTGTTCTCTTTGCATTTGAGCAGCTCCTTCGAAAGTTCATCCGGATAATCGATCTTGAAGAACTTCGGCAAGAAGGTGATATGATCCATTGTTTTGATGGGTTTTAATCCGGGTATAATCGGAACCGTGATCCCGATGGCTCGGCATTGCTCCACGAAGTCAAAATACTTTGCGTTATTGAAGAACATTTGAGTGACGATGTATTCAGCTCCGGCGTCCACCTTGCTTTTCAGGTAGTGGAGATCTGTACTCATGTTCATGGCCTCAAAGTGTTTTTCGGGATACCCAGCGGCCCCAATACAGAAACCGGTCGGTTCCAGTTTGATGTCTTCAATGATGTAATTGCCACGGTTCATTTCTGAAATTTGTGCAATGAGCTCAACTGCATAACGATGTCCTTCGGGATGAGGTCGGAAAGTTGATTCGGTTTTGATGGAATCACCTCGTAGCGCAAGTACATTGTCGATTCCCAGGAATTGGAGGTCGATCAGTGCATTTTCAGTCTCTTCTTTGCTGAATCCGCCGCAGATCAGGTGAGGAACGGCATCTACATGGTACTTGTTCATGATGGCGGCACAGATCCCAACCGTACCAGGTCGCTTTCGGATAGCGATCTTTTCCAGTAATCCGTTCTCCCGTTCCTTATAAATGAACTCTTCACGGTGATAGGTGACATTTACAAAACGGGGTTTGAATTCCATTAACGGATCGATACCATCAAAAATGGATTGTATGCTCTTACCTTTCAGTGGAGGAAGGATCTCGAATGAAAAGAGGGTGTCCTTTGCCTGCTCTAAGTGTTCTGTAACTTTCATTGAAGCCATTATGTGCGACAAAAGTAAGGATTCTGTCACACGTGGAGGGGTAAAGAAGCGAAAAGATACCAGAAGGTACCCGCACGATTCTGTTGACAACCGGTTCAAAACGAACATTCCCTGAGCTACTTTGTCTATTTTTGTGACATGGAGAGAAAAAAAGGCATCGCCATATTGGGATCCACGGGTTCGATCGGGACACAGGCGCTGGATGTTATTGAGGCCTACCCGGAAAAGTTCGATCTACAGGTTCTGACAGCAGGAAAGAACGCTGAGTTACTGATCGAGCAGGCAAGAAAATATCAGCCTAATGCAGTCGTCATCGGTGATGCTTCGTTGTATACCCAGGTCAAGGAGGCGCTGTCTAAAGAGGATATCCATATTTATGCCGGTGAAGATGCGATTTGTCAGGTTGTGGAATCGAACGAAGTGGATGTGGTGCTGACGGCCCTTGTGGGTTACGCAGGACTAAAGCCTACGCTGCGTGCGATCGATGCGGGCAAGACCATTGCGTTGGCCAATAAGGAAACACTAGTCGTTGCCGGAGAGTTGGTGACACAGCGTGCCCGGGACAAAGGAGTGAACATCTATCCGGTTGATTCTGAACACTCGGCCATATTTCAATGCTTGGTAGGAGAGTTCCACAATCCAATCGAGAAGATCTACCTGACCGCTTCCGGAGGTCCGTTCCGTGGCTGGAAAGAGACGCAGCTCCAGAATGTCAGAAAAGAACAGGCGCTGAAGCATCCGAATTGGACGATGGGAGCAAAGATCACTATCGATTCAGCAACACTCATGAATAAAGGACTTGAGGTCATTGAGGCGAAATGGCTCTTCGGCCTGCGACCTGACCAGATCGATGTGATCGTTCATCCACAGTCCATCGTTCATTCGCTTGTACAGTTCGTGGATGGATCGATGAAAGCACAGATGGGCCTGCCTGACATGAAATTACCTATTCAGTTCGCGTTAACCTACCCTGAAAGGTACCGAACAGATTTCCCGCGTTTCAATTTCATGGACTATCCACAACTCACCTTTGAGCAACCTGATAAGCAAGTTTTTCGCAATCTTGAACTCGCCTATACGGCAATGGATCTGGAAGGAACTGCCGCATGCATCTTGAATGCGGCGAATGAAGTGAGTGTGCAGGCTTTCCTCGAGGATCGCATTGAATTTCTGGATATTGCAAGGATAAACGAGGAAACGATGCAGAGTGTATCCTCGATTTCAAAGCCACAATACGAGGATTTTGTGGAAAGTGACCGCGAGTCGCGTCGGGTGGCCTCCGGACTTATCACGAAGTAATCGGATTGGAAATTCTTATCGCTAGTCCAGTAAAGCGCTCAACTCTGATTTATTTCCGTCAAAGTAGTTGACCACGAGGTGTTTCACCAGATAATCCCTGTACTTTTCGTGACTGACCCTTGCTGAATAGATATATCCGCGACCAACCACTTTATGCTTAATGAACTTCTTCCGCTCCAGGATCCGAACGATCGTGGAGGTAGTATTGTATGCAGGACGGGGCACGGGGTAGAGTGCCAGAATTTCCTTCACGGTTCCTTTACCAAGCTTCCACAGCTTGAGCATCACGAGCTCCTCAGCGGGTGTGAGACGATCCATAGTAGTAGATTTTTATGCAATGTATCAAAAAAATCTATGCGTGCAACTACTTTTCGACGAATGAGCGGATTAGAGCTTTAATTTTCTCTTCAGCTCCGTGGAAACACCGTCTTTGTGTAAATAGATGTTGATCGTTTTCAACTTAAAATAGCTCTCGGAAACATACAGGAATCCTTCCGGATAATTACCCGTTCCCCACGAATTTTTAACCAGGAAATACTTGGTTCCGTTCTGGTCCTTGTACAAGCCAACAATGTGCATTCCATGGTCGTCTGTAGTGGTCTTGTTGTCGTATCCCTGCTGACGGAGTGCCGGGGTTACTGCGAGCTCTTTTCCGGGCGTGAGGAACTGGTTGGCGCTTTTCTCTGCTCCTGCATCCGAGAAGTTCTTGTTGTCTTTTCCCTTTACTTCGATGGATGACGGGTCTTCCGGAACAATGGCCAGACCATTCCGGAAAGAAAATCCTTTTTCCGAGACATCGGCTCCCCATGCCAATGTATAGCCGTTCTTCAGTGCATGTTCGCATGCGTTGTAAAGGTCGTCAAGCGAAACGTTGTAGCTGTCACCCCAAGCCCAGTTGTCCGGAATTCCCAGCTCACATGGCTCGTTCATGGCATGATTGGTAAATGATGTCAGCGAAATGTAATCGTCCATGTTCAACCCAATGGCTTTTGCATAACTCTTGGGTGTGTACTTCTTGCCGTCCAGCTCAAATTCCTTGAGATCTGGTCCAAGATACGCATCGAGGATTCCCTTAATGGCTGAGATCCAGGATTTGGTCAGTCCCTCTTTTGCGCCACCACTCTGAAGATGCGACAACAATCCCTGCATTGCACCGTTCAACACACTGAACAATTCACTGTGATCGTGGGTCTCTGTCCCATAGTTAAGCCCGCTGTAAACTGATTTTGGCACAATACCGTAATTCTTTATCACGAAAGGGATATCATGGAAAGCTCCTCCTTCGGCAAAATTGATCTTTCCATCCATTCGAATGTATTTTTCTGCTTTACTTTCGTAGGCTTTACGGACAATGAACATCTCTGAAAGCAAGGCAGGATCTTTGGTCCCCAAACGCATGAGCTCCGATTCGAAGAAAGACAATGCGGAAAAGCTCCAGCAGGTTCCGGTTATGCCTTGACTTTCAACAGGTGTCGCATCCAGTTTGGCGATCTTTGTGAACTGGTAACTACTTCCATCTGCATTGCTGGGAGGGTTCACATAACCAAATTGTGCTTCAGCTACCAATGTGCTGCATATAAATCCTAACGGAAGGAGTACTCTTTTCATAGCATTGCGATTTTTAATGAGCGAATATAAAAACTAGATCTCAATTTGTCTCCAGAATACCATAGAGATCAGCGACTAAAAATTGATGCTGTGCATCTCCGGAGATCAAAAGCTTGTTTCGCCCTCGTGAGGGAAATTTCAGCGTATAAATGGTCGATAACGATACGGAAAGATTCGCATCTGTGCTGCAGAAGTGGTGATTGAATTGACCGGATGGACATTCTTCTTCGGGGGCTGTTTTCGGTGCTGAAAAGGGAACTAAGGTGTTGCCTGCGATGAACAATAGGTGATCAGAAAGATTCATTGACAGACTCGAGGTTTTGCCCTTTTCGATCACCGTGGAGAAGATCTGACCCCCTTTTTTCTCCTCAAAGAGAAATACATAAACCGCATAAGCTGATTCATTCATGATCCCGACGCTATGTTCGGCTTTTCGTGAAAGTGCATCTTGAAGACCGCTAAAACGTTTGTTGAATCTTGGTTTATCCGTTTTACAGGTATCGGTAAGCGCTTGTTCATGCAGCGCAGCGTTCAGCAGCCAATCGCGGTAAAGTGCCTCCATTTGTTCGTTTTGAAGCACTTTCCGCAGGGCAAGACTTACTCCTCCTCCCTGAGTCCAGAGGTACTGGTCCTGATCCTTTTCATCCACTTCCTGGTTATTTCTCTGTGTCCGGAGTAAAGAATCGATTCGCATCCGTTCTTCCTGGCTGAAGCTTTCAAACGAAGAAGCCGTGTTCAGCTCTTCTTCACTTTTGGGCTGATCTTCATAGTTAGCAACGAAATAGAGGGTGAATCCAACCAGTGTAAAAAGCAGCGCCGCGACAATGGATGTCGGTCTGAAACGTTGAAACATACTTACAGAGCGATGTGAAGCCAGCAGCGTTCCCCGTTTAAGCTCTTTTTCAATAGTTGTTATCGATTTCGTATGTTCCGGGTTGAGCTCAAGTATTTTCAATCGTTGTGTGATCCTGTAAGCGAGCCGTGCCGTGCATGCAGGATGCTTGATAAGTTCAAGAATCTGGTCCACAAACCAAATGCGGGTATGGTAGGAGGTGCGTGACAAATACCCCGTGATCTGAATGGTCTCCTCGTTACAAAGTTCGTCAACGATCAGTAACAGTTCGGCTTCAGTTTTCACGACAGCAGCTTTGTTCATCTCCTCGATGACGCGCGCTCTAACGGGTTTGTATAGCACCTGTTCAACCAATAGTCGGTCATCGGCAGTAAGCAAGCTCAAAAAAGAAAACACACGTAGCAGCGTATGTGGATCGGGACAATCTCGGTAACGGAGCGCTGCAGCAGATAAATACGGAGAAATGAATTCGCTGAAAGGAACGAATAACAAGTGTTCAACCAATTGCTTCTTGCCCTTGAAGATATGTTTCACTTGTTTTTCCGTGAGCAGAGCGGTAAGATCATGATCCTGCGCTATCCAGTCATAAAAGATAAGTGTGGTGTCGTTCAGAGCACCAATGATCCCGATCAATTCTTGATTATTGGATAAGGCAATCTTTCCCTCGTTCAACGCGCACAGTATCTGATCTCTTCCTTCTGGTGTGCGCAGATTCCCATAGCTGCCCAGCGCACGTTCAAGCTCAACGAGGGGAATAAATCTCATCGTGCCCTATTTTAGAATGCTCAATGCTTTGAGAACTTCTTTATCGTTCCGGTTCATGACCTTGTAATAGCCTTCCTCCAACCACAGCTGCCGCGCGACTTCAGCCTTCAACAGTTGTTCGATCTGTTTTTTGCTGTGCTTCAGATGGGCAGGATCGCGTTTAACTTCCATTTCTTTTTCTGCAAAGCGCACAAAGCGTTCCATTAATTCGGGTGTTACGGTGAATTCCTGAACGAATTTCCCAAGGTTCTTAAACTGTCCGCGTTTTCCATCCAGAAAAGCGAAAGCAAAAGTGTTGAATGCAGCGGAATAGCGTAGCTCAGTAAGGTACCAGCTGCTTCCCGTTGAATCGAATGGTACAAACACGTCCGGCATAATACCGCCACCACCGTAAACGATCTTCCCTTTCGGCGTTTTATACTTCAGGGAATCAACATATACGGTACTGTCCGGCTTGTACAATTCTCCATTGTCATAACGTTCCATCTGATCCCTGTAGTAGTCATCGAATCCCTCTTTGTATGGTTTTTGAATGCAGCGACCCGTAGGTGTGTAGTACCGGGCAATGGTGAGCCGGAGATTACTGCCATCGCTCAACTGCACGTCTTCCTGCACGAGCCCTTTTCCAAAGGATCTTCTTCCAACGATAGTTCCGCGATCATTATCCTGTAGTGCACCGGCAAGTATCTCACTGGCTGATGCCGAGTTTGCATTGATCAGCACGGCCACTTTTGTATCGTGAAGAATACCTTCTGCAGTGGCCCGATAGACCGTAGTTCCGGAATGCTCACCTACCGTTTTCACGATCGGGACATTGTTTCTCAGGAATTCGTCGGCGATATCAATGGCTGCGGTCATAACACCCCCACCGTTGTTCCGAAGATCAAGTAGGATTTTTTTCATTCCTTGCTCTTTCATCCAAAGTGTGGCCGTTCGGAATTCAGTGGCCGTCGTCATGGAAAATTCATCGATCTTGATGTAGCCGGTCTCTCTGTCGATCATATATGCGGCCACCACACTCTGAATGGGGATAAGGTCGCGGACGATCCTTTTGTTCAGTTTTTTCCCATCCCTGAGAAGACGAACACTTACTGCTGTACCTGGTTTACCTTTCAGCTGTGACATCACTTTTTCATTGGTGATCTTCTTACCGGCAACTGGCTTCCCGTTGATCTCGATCAGCTTATCTCCCGCTTTAACACCTACAAGTTGGGACGGTGAACCCATGACCACGTTTGTCACACAGATGGTGTCTCGAATGATAAAAAATCGCACACCGATTCCGCCGAACTGCCCCTCGATTGACTCAGTCATGAGCTGAATGTCTTTCGCAGGGATATAATTGGAGTGCGGGTCAAGTTTGTGAAGCATATCTCCGATTGTTTGTTCAAAGAGTGCTTCGCCATTGATGGTGTCCACGTATTTTCGGTCCAGGATGGTAATGATATCCTGCAGTTTTTGGTATTTTTCTCCTCCCGCTGAGCTCGATACATCAGGATGCCCCGGGGTAAAGATGTTCCCAATGATCATTCCGGCACCCAGCGTTACGGCGAGCAAGGTCGGGAGTAAGTAATTCATACGGTTGTTGGTCATGTTGTCTCTTCTATTTGAACGATCTCTAATCCCGCACTTTGAAGAAAATGGATACCTGCGGTGTCTTTATATGCATTTTTATAAACGAGTCGCGTAATTCCCGCCTGCAAGATCAGCTTACTACAGTCTTTACAGGGCGAAAGTGTCAGGTAGAGTGTTGCACCTTTACAATTGTTGGTTGATTTGGCCACCTTTAAAATAGCATTCGCTTCAGCGTGAAGTACATACCAATGCGTGTTTCCTTCTTCATCCTCACAAAAGTTATCAAAACCTGCAGGAGTTCCATTGTATCCGTCAGAGATGATCATTTCATCCTTGACGATTATCGCGCCAACCTGTTTTCGCTGGCAGTGAGATAATTTCGACCATTGTTCTGCCATTCTGAGGTAGGCAGCATCGTAGCGGTATTGTTTACTGGGATCGGTTGCACGTTCGCTCATAGCCGTCAAATGTAATGTTTTCCAAATAGCGATTCCGTTAAGATTCGTTAAGTGTAAATTTGTATCCCACTGACCGGACGGAATGAAAATACTTCGGTTCCCTGGGGTCAACTTCAAACAGCTTTCGGAATGCCAGAATATAATTGTCGATCGTTCTGGATGTGGGGAATTGATCTTTACCCCAAACTCGGTCGAGGATCTCATCCCGTGAAATAACTTTTCCTTCGTTTTGACCGAATAACCGGAGCAACTCGATCTCCCGTTTGGACAGTGTTGTGACTGTTCCATTGTTCATATCCCGGACTTCGAACGTAGAAAAGTTGACGGTTTTCACACCAATAGTTAGTGTATCGGATTCCTCTCCTCCGAAAGTTCTGCCCACAAGGATCTTTACACGCAACAGGAGTTCTTCCAGGTCGAAAGGTTTGGCCAGATAGTCATTTCCTCCAGCCTTTAAGCCGGCGATCTTGTCAGCAGTGGTTCCCTTGGCAGAAAGGAACAGGACTGGAACAGCACTCTTTTTTCTTAATTCATTGCAAACATCAATACCACTTTTATGTGGCAACATCACATCAAGAATAACAAGATCAGCCTGACATAGCTCATCGATCCGATCAACAGCCTCTTTGCCGTCGTGAATGGAGATAATACCGTAGCCCTCAAGTTCCAAATTCATCCGGATCATGTCACTCAGGCTCAATTCATCTTCAACTATGCAAACTGTTGTCACGTTACTTTTTTCTATTTTAGGTAAAGTTATATATTTGTGTGAACTATACTAGCATCTTCAATCCAATCAAACTATGAGACAAATTGTACTTTTTACAGCTGTTTTGAGCGTTTTCTCCCTTTTGACGCACGCACAGCAAATGGGCAGTAAAGGGCAGGCAATAGCCCCAGAATTGCTCATGAATAAAGCTATTCCACAGCTCTCTTTTCCTGCGCCAAACCGAGAACAGTTGCGCTTAGAAGATGAGCAGCGTGACAGGAATGGTGAATTTTACCGGATCGGTGTTGCCTTGTTCACAAACATCACGACAGAGAATTCAGGTCTTTGGCAAACGCTTCCGAACGGGGACAAACAGTGGCAAATTCGCATAAAGTCTGACGGTGCAGAGGCATTGAGCTTCCTGTTTGAGGTATTCCGAATTTACGACAATTCGACACTTACGGTGCATGATATGAATGGAGTACTTCGCCACCGACCGATGTCCTCAGCTGATGTGTTGGATCACGGTCGTCAGAATGCAGCACTTTGTTTTGGTGATGATTTCGTGCTTACATTAACTGAACCAGCGGGATCTCGACCCTCCGAAATCTATATTGACCGCATTATGTATGGGTACCGTTCAACTGGAAATCCGATGGTGCAAAAAATAAATGAGTCCGAAAATTGTGAAGTGAATGTCAATTGTACGCCTGTTGGAGATTCATGGCAGGAGGAGAAGCGCGGAGTAGCTCGAATCCTTGTGGTGGATGGAGGCTCACAAGGTTGGTGTACAGGTTCTCTTGTGAACAACGTAGCACAGAATTGTAAACCATACTTTTTAACAGCACTTCACTGTGGTGTCACCTCAACAACGAATAATTTAACCCAGTGGAGATTTTACTTCCGTTATGAATCTCCGAACTGCAATAATCCAAGCACTGCCGGCACGCTTGACGATTACTTCATTACAGGCTGTGTGAAGTTAGCAAGCTCCAATGATGGGGGTGGTGACACCGGATCAGATTTCCTTCTTGTTCAAATGGGTACATTAGCCAATGAGGCATCGACAATCAACACACTGAAGAGTGCCAATTTCAACGCATACTGGAACGGTTGGGACGCGAACAATACCACCACCAATTCCGGAGC
>JBKCAB010000100.1:0-3572 GCA_046307935.1 Bacteroidota bacterium
GTATCCGAGACCGAATAATTCCTGTCGGATGAATAATTCGCCACAGCGGCCTCTTCATCCATCAACTTTAAACGCTGTTTTAATTCTTTGCGCTCATTTCGGATCAAGGCTTGTCTGATCTCTTCTGCTTCCTCTTCTTCATCAAACTTTATCAATTCATCTTTCAAGCGCTTTCGCTCCATTCTTTGAAAGGTAAGTTCCAGGTCTTTCAGATCTTCGAGTTTTTCTGAAAAAGAAAAAAGGTCTTGTTGCCTGACCAGATCGATGATGGGGTCTGAATAGTCGGGATGACGAAAAATGTATTCTGCCAGTTCGGTTACAAGGTCGCTCAGAATAGATTCTAATACAACAGCATTGTCCAGCAGTTCTTTTTTGAGAATAAGTACACTGTCATGATTCACGCCGGAAACCGCAATCTTCAACGTATTCAATATCTCTGAAGCATCCTTTTCTCTGTAATTAGGGAGATGCTCAGTAATCTTTTCTTGAAATACCTGTACTGATTTGAATTCAGATGGATGCATGTACGTTGAGCGTGAGTTCTTTTAATTTTTTCTGACAGCGCGACTTTTGATTTTTCGCATTGTCACCATTGGTATAGCCCAGTTCCTCGGCAATTTCATCCATTGATTTTCTGTCGTAAAAAAAACGCTTGATGATCTCATAGCACTTCTCACCCTTCTCCTTCAATTCCTCCAAAGCTTTCTCTATGGCATTCAATCTGTTTTCTTTCTCTTCGGAAAGTGAATCTTCATGCCAATCCGTAACTCCGGGGTCAAAGTCATCTCCTTTCGTTATGAATCGGGAATTATGCTTGAAACGGTTGAGCAATTGATTTCTGCAAACCGAATTGATATAGGTTTGAATACTGCATGTCAAAGTGAAGGAAGGGTCTTTCGATTTTTGATAGAGCAGGATCATTGCATCCTGATACAAATCAGAGAGGAGATCCACATCGTCATTCATCTTATACAAAAACCGCATCGTATATCCTTTGTGTTCATTGTAAACCTTTGTAAAAAAGGATTCGTCTGTTCTCAATTTAAACAGCTTTTCTTTTTCTGTCATGCTTTATTCCTAATTCGAATACAAAGCGAAAATTAAGAAACTTTTTCCAATCAATATAAAATGAGTTTAAAACCTGAATTGCCCTCTGTAATTTACTTGAAATGTCCTGTAATCAGGAGATTGAGAAACGATATTCTTTAGCTTTCGGAAGTACTGAATGCGATCCCTTTCAGCGTTTAGTTGGTTTCTGGAGGACTCATAGGTTTCCATGTTAAGAAATGGATGCAAAATCCCAAAAACACCAACAAGCATAACAATCACAGCCCATCCCGGTGGCTCTTCAGAGTTAAATAATGTAAACACTGAAATACCAGCTCCAATTGCACCAACAAGTACAATTGCACTTAGAATGTTGTGACCACGCTCCACCTTTTTTTCATCAATCAACGGTTCAGACGGATTCATTCTGATCTTCATTTTAATGATGTTATAATCTTCTTCTGACACCATCCTTGGTGGTGCAAACGAATACTGTTCTACTGTTCGAGTGTATTCAAAACGTGCCATAAACTCATATTTTTTTGGGTTAACGCACGTTTATAGCAGTATTGAGAAAAGGTAACCGGTGGTATCTTGGTGGAGAATTGAGTCTAAGACTGAAACAACTGATTTAACACATTTGAGCCTATTTGCGAATTCAACTTTCCATCTCCATCCAGCACGCTGACAAACGCCACTTTACACTGGTGATCGCGTTGGTCGTGGAAGAAGTTGCGGTATGAAACAAATTTTGAATCAATCGGATCTCCAGGATAGAGCAACATGACTTTTTCCGTATTCCAGAAACGAGCATAGGTATACATCTGACGTAAGTCTTCGACTGACGGTTGATTGTTCGTCGGGCGCTTCCATTTGGTGTCGATGATGTAAGACTCTTCTCCTCTTTTGAGGACGATGTCCGGACGAATGGTTTTGTAGGAACCCCAAAACTTTTTTGGATCTTGTCCGGTGACGTGAATATTCGTTCCTCGACACTCTTTTATCAACATGGTAAGGACGTATTCCTCCCATAACTCATTCATGTCGAAAAGAAGTGCAATCATTTTCTGTTGTCCTTGATTTATATCTGGCGAATAATTCAGAATAATCAATTTTGCGAGTTCAAGTGCACGTTCATAAGGAGCCGTTTTTCGATTGATTTTAATCGATTCTAATAATTGAAAACTTGGCTTAATCTTATCTACTTCAGGAAAAGCCAATTGAGTTCTTCTAAACTTATCAGTTAAGCGTGTTGCGCGTGTAAATTGTCCAACAATATCTAAAGCATGTGCCAATATTTGATGTATTTTGTGATTGACATCATAAATTTGGTGAGTCGTATAAAACCGTTCCTTATGAATTAGGTTGTGACGAATGTTTCCTGCAAAATCAAGTTTCCCTTTTAGTGCTTTTACATTACTTATTTCTGTTCGGTATTTCTTTACTAATCCTGAATGGAGGAGTTGATCCATTTCTTTTAAAAAGTATTCGAAATAGACCTCCAATAAGTTAATGTGTTGTTTTTTGAGATTTGCATTTCCAGCAGTTTGGGCCTTTATTTTACCACACGCCTTTAACATTTGAAGTAATACATCTTTCCACTTGTCGTTGCTATCGTCTTTGTCTGCTTTGGGATGAATATGCACCAACAAACCATCCACTTGGATTACTCCAACGTATTGTTTGAAGCGTAAGCCATTGTGCAAAACATCAAAATACTCATTATTGTGAACAGTATTTAATTTCACAAAAGCATCCCAATGACTTTGTTTAAAGCCTTGTTCACCAATTAATAAGCGGCTATGTTCAAAGACATCAATTGACTTCAATCTCGCTTGTTTTTCGATTTAATAATCTATTTATTGCCGAAACGAAATTGAAGTTCGGATCTAAAATGTTCATCAATTCATAATTACCCGTTGGAATTTCAATATCTTCGTTTTGAATAGCAAATGTTACTTTTTTCTTGCGCTTTTCGCTGTTAAAGAAATCCGGTCCAATGACCATTTCCATCTTGGCGTAATCGCCATAGAAATACTCTTGTAACAATGGAATTACCTTGTTTGCAAAAACGTTTCTCAAGGAATCTAAAGAATTTACATCCATAAAAAAAGCATGACCAATAGTATGGTCTCTGTCTACTAATGCTAAAATGCGTACGTTGATTGTCATTAGTAATTCAAACAAAACAATTTTACCAAACATTCCTTTGTCTCCTTTTCATTTAGTTGCAATGAGCTCCGGTTTTGGCAACATTTCTTTAAAAGAGAATCTTCTTCGCAATGCGGTATCCAAGGCTTCAACCGAGCGGTCGGCCGTATTCATTGTTCCAAGGATGTATAAATTGGATGGTACTCCAAAACGTTCTTTCGAATAAGGCAATATACTGCGTAATTCATTTTCCTTACCAATGCGCTTATCTTCTTCGATGAGGGAAATTAGTTCACCAAAAATAGCCGATACATTTCCCCTGTTGATTTCATCGATGACCAATACGTAAGGTTTTTCTTCGGTAACCTCAATGG
>JBKCAB010000101.1:0-8321 GCA_046307935.1 Bacteroidota bacterium
ACAAAAGATACGTTGTCGATAAAGCACCTTGGGATCATTCAACAGCTCCAGGACAAGCTGAATGCTTGGATTTCTTCAAGGCCGGATATTCCTGTTCTAGAATTGAGCTTTGAGGAGTTTTCTCAGGATAAGAAGGAGCAAATTGACATTTTAAAGGATTTCATAGGTCATTAATAGTAATGAAATTATCGACTACGTTTTTGACAAAATAATTTTTTTTATAATTTTAACCATCAAAACCAAAAAAATGAAAAAGAATTCTACTAAAGAATTAAATAAGTCTAAGATCGCGAGCTATTCTGCAGTTGCAGGTGCGGTTTTAGCCTCTGGTGGTGTTAACGCACAGGTCGTTTACCAAGATGTTAACCCGGATGCTGTAGTGAACAATACGAATTCTCCCTATGCATTGGATTTTAACGATGATGCAAATGCGGATGTTTCTTTCGCTGTTCAGGCTTTAGACCAGCAGGGGTCATACAGTTACATGGGAATACCGTTCACTTACAACCTTCAGGGATCTTATGCGCTTGCCCAGGCAGGTAACAACGCTGCACTGCAGGGTCTGATTTCAGGAAGTATGAGCACATTCACTCCTTCAATGTTGCTAGACGGTAATGCGATCAACAATGCTCAAACATTTGGAGATGCAGGAGCTCTTGCTTTCGCCGGTGATTTGGACATCCCTGCATTCGGATACAGCAACTATCCAGTTGAACAAGGTGATTGGCTCGGGCAAACAGACAAATTCCTTGGTGTACGTTTCTCCAACGGAGCGAACCAGCACTATGGTTGGGTTCGATTGGATGTAGCAGCAGATGCTTCAACAATAACAGTGAAAGATTTCGCGTTTCAGGCTCAGCCATCAACCGAGATTTTGGCTGGTGAGTCAGTTGGGTTAGACGATGTCGCTCTGGAGAATAAAGTAAGCATCAAGACCCAGCTTGAGCAGGCTATCATCAATGTGACACCCGACCTGATCGGTGGTGAGATTGCAATGATCGACATGTCCGGCCGCGATGCGAAAGTGGTTGCGATCACAGACATCAATACTGTTGTCGATTTCGATAGCATTGACACAGGAGTTTACATGCTAACTGCACGTTTCGAAAACGGAACGGTGAGCAAGAAAGTTTATGTGAAGTAATTCATTTACATCAAATAAAAAAGCGGGGTCATTGATCCCGCTTTTTGTTTTAGCTTACACCCGATTATCAGTTTGTTCTGCCCGGATAGATCTTGAGCGCCTCCTCCAGACATTTTACGGCATTTTTCAGCGCCTCCTTATTGAGCACATATGCGATGCGCGCTTCCTGTTGGCCCAGTCCTTTGGTCGAATAAAACCCGTTGGCAGGAGCCATCATCACCGTTTGTCCTTCGAAGGAAAACTCTTCCAACAACCACTGACAGAATTTCTCCGCATCATCTACCGGAAACTTCGCAACGCAGTAGAATGCGCCACTCGGCTTGGGACAATAAACTCCCGGAATATTGTTCAAACCATCCACCATGATATTTCGACGCTCTACGTATTCCTCAACTACATTGTCAAAGTAGGATTGTGGAGTGTTCAATGCCGCGTCTGCTGCGATCTGATCAACCGTTGGAGGAGAAAGGCGGGCCTGACCAAATTTCAGTGCAGAAGCCATCACTTCTTTGTTCTTTGATATCATTGCACCAATTCTAGCTCCACACATGGAATAACGCTTTGACACGGAATCGATCATGATGACATTGTTTTCAATCCCTTCAAGGTTCATAACCGAAAAAGGAACTGCCCCATCGTAACAGAACTCCCGGTAAACCTCGTCTGCAAAAAGAAATAGATCATGTTTTTTAACTAAATCCCTCAACTGCTCGAGCTCTTCCCGCGAGTAGAGGTAACCCGTTGGATTGCCCGGATTGCAGATCACGATCGCCTTGGTTTTTTCGGTGATCCTCTTTTCGATCTCCTCCACAGGGGGAAGTGCAAATCCCGTTTCGATGGATGCCGTTACGGGCACGACATGAAGTCCTGCCATCACCGCAAATCCATTGTAGTTCGCATAGAATGGTTCAGGTATGATCACTTCGTCACCCGGGTTACACGTTGTCATAAACCCAAAGATCAACGCTTCCGAACCACCGGTTGTGATGAGAATGTCTTCCGGATCAACGTTTATCCCTGTCTTCTTATAATAAGCCGAAAGACCGTTGCGGTAGCTTTCAAAACCGGCAGAATGACTGTACTCGATCACTTTACGGTCCATTTGATGAATTGCATTGAGAGCAACTTCCGGTGTTTCAATATCAGGTTGACCAATATTCAGGTGATACACAATTTTTCCCTGCTTTTTCGCTTTTTCAGCAAAAGGGACAAGCTTTCGGATCGGTGATGCGGGCATTTCAGCCGCTTTGAAAGAGATTTTAGGCATGATTCTGTTGAATTGTGCTGCAAAGGTAATGAGAATGTTACTTCGCTGTTTCAAGAACTTTTCTCAAATTTGAGGCATGTATCGATCGTTTTTCCTCTCGATTTCCATTTGTGTGCTGATATCCTGTAGCGTGGAACCTGTCCGAACGGTTAAAAAACCGAGAACAGAGGAAAAAACATCCGCAACAGTATCTGAGGAGGCAACATTGAAGAAGGAGCAGCAGACAAAAGACTCTCTATACAGATCGCAGGACTTTGTGGATGTGCAGTCACTAAATGCGAACATTTTGATTGATCTGAAATATGCCGGTTCAGATAATTTCATGAAACAACAGCTTTATTTGAACCTAAAAAAAGCTTATCTTCAAAAGGACGTCGCAGAACGATTGGCGCGCTGTCAGCATTACCTGACTGAAATTGATACTGGGCTGCACTTGTTGATCTATGATGCGCTGAGACCGGTGAGTGTTCAGCAAAGGATGTGGACGGCATTGGATTCCATTCCGGCTGCCCGACGCAAAAATATGGTCTCGAGTCCTTTGAGTAAAAGTCTTCACAATTTTGGTGCTGCAGTTGACCTGACCATCTGTCGAAGTGACGGTCAGCCACTTGACATGGGTGCCGGATATGATGATTTCAGGGAAATAGCCTATCCATCTAAAGAAATGTATTTCTTCGCGAAAGGAGAACTTACACAGCTGCATCTGGCTAACCGGCGTTTGCTCCGACAGGTGATGCGTAAGGAAGGTTTCCGAAACATTCCGAAGGAGTGGTGGCACTTCGATGCATGCAATAGAGCGCAAGCGTCAAGGAAGTATACCTTTCTTGAAGAGGAGTTTTGATTTTGATTAATAGTTGATAATGAGCGTTTAACATAGCTCAATTCAATCAGTATTTCTTAAGACTTTTGTAATTTAGCCTCAAAAACGAGTATATGACGTGTCGCTTTCAGACCTCTCCCAATTTTTTGTCGATAGGTACATTAATATTTACGTTGTTGATTTGTACAGGTTATGTTTCTGGTCAAGATGTGGATGAAGATGGATTCGACGTATCCGTTGATTGTGATGACAATGATCCTTGCGTTAATTTTAATGCGCCTGAGATTTGTGACTTAATCGATAACGATTGTAATGGACTAATTGACGACAACAACACCTCTGATCTTGACGATGATGGTTTTACAGAATGTGATGGTGATTGCAACGATCTTGATGCATCCGTCTTCCCAGGTGCTGCAGAAATTCCAGATAATGGTATTGACGAAGATTGCAATTGTACTGACCTGATAACTGCCGGATTACATCCGTTGGATGAAGGGATGAAGGAGGTAAAGGCGTACTTTGATCTGTTTGGTAAACCTTGTTCCTATGAAGCGAATAAGGTGATCTTTATTCAATATTCAGACGGCAGTTACGAAAGAACGTATCGGGTACATGAATAACAGGATTTATATATGTCCTGAAGTTACGCACCAAATTCAGGGTGCTAAACAATTCTCTGGAAAGTCTTTTAAAGGGGATCAGCGTATATTATCCTCCTCCAGAATCCGGATGAAATGGAAGCCTTTCGGTGCGAAATAGTTGTTGTAAAAGAATTTATGTGCTTTGTAATTGGTGGTGTAGGAGTCGAGCGACATCATATTACAGTTTTCGCTAACAGCTTTTTCAGACAAATAATCAAAAATGAGCTGCCCAACACCTTTGGATCGGTAATCTTTACGCACTACGATATTATCCAGCTCCAGATAACGCCCGCACCAGAGTTTGGTCCCAAGCCAATAGCCGCTGATACCTACACAAAGATTCCCATCGAAAACAGCAACCTGCCCATAATTGTGTGGCAACATATTATCGAGGTCGGAGGCGTATGATTCAACTGTGAGCGTGGGATACAACTCCTGTAAAACTTCAATATGCTTTAGCATTTCTTCCTTTCCGTTCAGTTCTCTTGTTGTCATTTCCTGTGTTTGAAGATCAGTTCGTAATTCAACATTTCCCAAATCCTGCGGTACTCGTCATACCAGGAGTAACTTTCTTTGAAACCGTGTGCCTCCACCGGAAACGCAGCGAGTTCCCAGTTCTCTTTACCCAGCTCAATAAACCGTTGACTCAATCGCACAACATCCTGAAATTGTACGTTGTCATCCACCATGCCGTGCAGCATCAACAGCCTTCCCCTAAGTCCTTCAGCGAAATAGATGGGCGAACTTTTTCGGTAGGCCTCCGGGTCGCTGTCCGGATAGTTCAGAATGTTGCTGGTGTACTCATGATTGTAGTGTGCCCAATCAGTAACCGAACGCAATGCTGCGCCGCATGCAAATTCTCCGGGTGTTGTCAGCATGCCCATTAAAGTAATGAACCCGCCGTATGAACCTCCGTAGATGGCCACGCGATCAGGATCGATATTCAGGTTGTTGATCAGGTGTTTTTTTCCGTCGATGAAATCCTGCAGATCACGCCCTCCCATGTGACGGTAAATGGCAGTTCGGTAGTCTCTTCCATATCCTTCACTTGCGCGGTAGTCGATGTCAAGTACAGTGAAACCATTGTCGGCAAGCAGATTGTGGAACATGTATTCTCGGTAATAATTACTCCAGTAATTGTGTGCATTTTGCAGATAGCCGGCTCCGTGGACGAACATGACGGCTGTTGAATTCGCATGTACGCTGTCCGGACGATATAGGCGAGCATAAACGTCAATCCCATCAGTGCCTTTGAACGTTATGACCTCTGGTTTCTTCCAGCTGTAGGAATTGAACGGAGTGGTAGTAGAGTGGGTGACACGGCTCACGGTCGAATTAGTTGTGTTCGGCGCTATGTACAATTCCCAGGGCGTATTCTTGTCAGAGTACCTGATCGCCAGCAACTTTTCGTCGGGAGAAAGTATCACTTGATTGTAACCGGCTTTACCCAGAATGTTTCCTGTTTTTTGAGCAGCAATATCAACCCTCAGGTAATTACGGTCTCCCGGATGCGTTCGGTTTGCCGTAATATAGAATGCATCACCCTTTCTGGATAACTTTACATCATGAACCTCCCATTTTCCTTCAGTTATTTGCCAGGTTTCTTTTCTGCCAGTGTGATGCAGGTAAAGGTGCGAATAGCCTGATTTTTCGGATTGAAAATAAACGGTTTCATCATCTGGCAACCATCCCAGTGTACCTTCTTCTGCATTCCAACCCGAAATTCCGGGGCCTCCGATCCAGGCTTCATCATGCTGATGGTCGATCTCAGTGAAGAGCCCCGTTGTAAGATCAACCAGGATGATCCACCTGTCCTTATTGTCGTAGGAACGAACATCGCAAACTGCTTTCGACTGCTCTTTGGTAAATTTGAGTGAATGCATAATGAGCTTTCGGTCCTTTTCATAGGGATTGGGATCATTCAGGTAAGCAGGTTTCTTTCGGATGTCAGTCAATACCGAGAGATCAATGAAATAAATAGAATCCTTCTCCAAATTCAGAATCCCAAGGCGATGTGTAGGTTCATCCGATCCTACTTTTGCCCTTGCCGGTGTGGTATAAGTGTGACCATCCACTGCAATGTGATTTTCGACATGTGTTTCGCGCTCTTTGGGGTAATTACTCAATCGGAAAGTGATGAATTTGCCGTTTTTGCTGATTTGTAGGTTTTCAACCGATTCAACACCCGTATAAAATGTCTCCGGAAAAGTGAACATGTCAACTTTATTCTTTTCCCGCCACTCCCTTCGTGTCTGCTTTTCACGGATATACTCGAATAATCGTGAGTCGTCCTTCATGAGAAAAGTCGAATCATTTTTCTCTTTTTTTTCTTCCCCCGGTCTTAGGTTAGTCACTTGTCTGATGGAACTTTCGTTCGCGTCGTACACAAACAGATTATTTTCCAGTTGAAAAGCAATAATATTGCTTTTGGCGGTACGTTGTACATTGCTGACCGGTGATGAGGACTGAAACACAACCTTTACTTTACTGTCCGACTTGGACACTGCGACCAGTGCACCGTCCACAGCACTATACTGAACGCCAAATTCAGCTTGTTCAGGATCGAATTCGTAAACGCTTGCGGGATCTGCCTTGAAAGGTTTTTGTCCCTTTAGCCCCGGAATATAACCGTAAACGCTGCTTGCGGGATCATTGTTTGGGTTCCAATCGAAGTAGATCGTTTTCCCATCGACACTCCATCGAATGTTCTCCGGTTGATTTCCGATGAACTCATTCCCTTTCATGATCTCTTTGAGATTCAAGGAAGAATGATTCGGATATGTTTGTCCGATGACGGATCCGGCAAATGTCAGAGATGCAAGCAGGATGATTGGTCTCATCGAAATTTTTCCTCAAAAATAAGCATCTTCAAACGAAGGAACTTACTTTTGTTCAGTTGCTGGATCAAAAATATGCGATCGTGAATGATTAGAAAGTGATGATTTTTTTTCAAGATTTCTTTGTACAACTGTGATAATTGATCTTTGATTTCGGATAATTCGAATTTTGTAGTATCTTTGCACCCCTGAATTAATTTATAAACCGGGGTTTCGCACCCCACATTGTAAACAAGACGTATGGCAACTCGAATCAGATTGCAAAGACACGGAAAGAAAGGCAAGGCCTTTTTCCACATTGTAGCTGCGGACAGCAGAGCAAAAAGAGATGGTAAGTTCATCGAAAAGCTCGGAACTTACAATCCAAACACAAATCCTGCAACCATCGACATCAATTTCGACAGTGCGTTGAAGTGGGTTCAGACCGGTGCTGAGATGTCTGACACGGCGCGTGCAATCCTTTCCTACAAAGGTGTATTGTACAAGAATCATTTATTGAATGGTGTGAAGAAAGGCGCTCTGACGGCTGACCAGGTTGAGTCAAAATTCAATGCATGGGCGGCAGAAAAGGATGCAAAGATCTCCGGTAAGAGAGATGGTCTTGCAAAGTCAGCTGCAGCCGATAAGGCAGCACGAATGAAAGCTTAAGGGTATTCGTATGCGGCTATAGCGGCTGCAGTTGAATCAAATAATATTCCTGTTGAAGAAGTGGCTGAGCCGGAAGTTGAGGCGGTTGCTGAAGTGACAGCAGAGGAGACCGGAACAGAGGATGTAGTCGCAGCCGAAACAACCACAGACGAGGCTCCTGCCGAAGAATCTGCAGCTGAAGCTCCTGCCGAAGAGGCTGGTGAGGAAGAAACTCCTGCAGAATAATTTATCGATTTGAATGAATAAAGCAGATTGCTTTCATTTAGGATATGTTGCGAAACTTCACGGATACAAAGGTGAAGTTTCGTTGTTTTTAGACGTTTCCAATCCGGGTGATTATTCCGGACTGGATGCAGTTTTTGTTGATGTGAACGGACAATTGACACCCTTTTTCATAGAGCATTTTAAGCTAAAGAACAAGGGGTATGCCGCAGTGAAGTTTGAAGGAATCGATTCTGAAAAAGATGCCCAGACCATTCTTCGGAAAAGTTTATACCTTCCGGCTGAAGTGCTTCCTGAATTGAGCGGTACCAACTTCTATGATCACGAGATCGAAGGATTCGTTGTTGTTGATACGGAGTATGGACAGGTCGGAATCGTCGACCAGGTGCTCGATATTCAGTCCAATCCCTTAATTCGTGTGATGAACGGAACAAAGGAGGTACTTGTTCCGCTTATTGAAGGTATGGTAAAGGAGCTGGACAGAGCGTCCAAAACAGTCACCATTACCGCGCCTCCCGGACTCATTGAAATGTATCTTGGACCAAAGAAGTGAGTTCTTTTCAATTCCGCCGTTTTCGTGTAGATCAGGACAATTCCGCCATGAAAGTTGGGACAGATGCATTGCTGCTGGGAGCTATGGTGAGTTTTTCAGGTGCACAAGAGGTCTTAGAAATCGGAGCAGGTACTGGTGTTATTTCCTTGATGCTTGCTCAGCGTGATCCGAACATCCGAATTACGG
>JBKCAB010000102.1:0-24785 GCA_046307935.1 Bacteroidota bacterium
TCCTTTGATTTTCCGGTATTGATCATTGATCTGAAATGGACCAATGATCTCGAAATGCTTATCCGATAGTTTGTTGAGCAGTTCTATTCTTTTGGAAGTTATTTCCATGCCTTTTGACCTGTGATCGCCCTCTCCCTCCAATTTGTTCCCGCGACTTTTCTCAATGCCTATTCCATTGTCTGTGATCTCGATCGTCAGAATGTGGCCTGACGAACTGATCTTTACCGTGATCGCTCCTTTTACGCCTTCATTGGGTAAAATCCCGTGTATGATACTGTTCTCTACAAATGGCTGTAAGATCATCGCAGGGATTACGATGGCATCCTTATCGATACTTTCTTCGCAATCGATCTCAAAATCAAATTTATCTTTGAAACGCATTCGTTCCAGTGATAGGTACAACTCCAATCGCTCCAGTTCCTGTCCTAAGGTTACCATATTTCCCTCCTCGGATGAATCGAGATTCTTTCGGATGAGCTTTGCAAAATTGGTCAGGAACTTATTAGCCGACAACTTATCTTGAGTATTGATGAAATACTGGATCGAATTGAGAGAATTAAAGATGAAATGTCTGTTCATACTGGCATTCAGTGACCGTTGTTCCAGTGTCAGCAATCGTGACCGGTATTCGAGTCGCTCTTTTTCGTTGGACTCTCTTTCCCTTACCAAACGTTGACGAAAGATCAACCAACCCATGCCCCCAACCGTCAATGCACAGAGTAGTAAAAACCACCACGTTCGGTAAAATGCCTCCATGACTACGAAAGGAACCATCACCTCTGCGGAGATTCTTCCGCGGGAATCTACACAGCGAGCTCTGAAAACGTACTTTCCGGCTGGGATTGCACTGTATGTAATGCTGGTAGTAGCATGCAGCGGTGACCAGTCGGAGTGGAGCCCATCCAACTTGTACTGGAACTTAAGTCCCGGAAAATTAGCCAGCGCAACTGCATCAAGTTCAAACGAGACATTGTTCCTGTTGAATGGCAGACTCATTTTAAAAGGCGTCCCGTATTGATCGAGATCCTTTGCATATTTCCGGTAATCGGCATTGCCATAATTTATGAGAATGTTCCTTAGCACTAAAGATGGTGACACCACGTTTCCCGGATCTTTTTCGGGTCTGAAACAGACTAATCCACTGGCCGTTCCGAACCAAAGATGACCCTTCTTGTCAAAAAAGGAGGAATTGAGATTGGTCTCCAGATTGACCACTCCCTCACCTATTCCGTATCTGTTTACCGGGAGATCCTTATTCTGCGTATTGAGAACGTAAACGCCATTGTTCGTGCCGACATAGAGATAGCTTTCCCTCAAACTCAGGAAATTGATGAAATTAGAGCCGGGATCCAACGCAAAGGGTACCTCATGGACTCTTCCGTCTTCCCATCTAAAGAGCCCTTCCTCCGTTCCAATCCACAAACGGCCCTTATTGTCCGTGCACAGTGCAACGGCCTTTGCGAAATTCCGCACCAGTTCTACGCCATTCTCTCTGACACGGTATAAACCATTATCCGTAGCACAGAAAACATCACCTTTCATCTCACAAAAGGATCTGACTGTCTCAATACCATCTGATTTCAGGAGACGAAAATTGTCATTATTCCACACAGATACACCGTCGCTTCCTCCAACAAAAAACTGTGAGGGGCCTTTCCTGTAAAGCGCAGTGATCTTATCGCCAGGTGTTCCCTGATCGGCATAGAACTGACCTGTTACCCTTCCATCATTCAGCCTGAAAAGTCCGGAGTTTGTTCCGAACCAATTCGATCCGTCAACATCCATCATGGAACACCAAACAGTCTGATTATCGAGTTGAACAGTCGAAAATGTACCGTTTCGCCCCATTCGGATCAACCCTTTGTCATACGTTCCAAACCAATAAACTCCTTTCGCATCTTGATCCACACTCACGATCAGTTCGGAGGGCAAGCCGGTGTTTTCATTGAAATAAACAAAAGTTTCTCCGGTGAACCGTACCAATCCTTTTCCCTCAGTTCCTAACCATAGATTACCGTCGCGGTCCTCGAACATCGCCTGAATAGATTCCATAGGTAAACCATTCGCCAGATTCAATTTCAGATCGACCTTACCCTTTTTCCAGCGCCAGAGTCCCTGCGTGGTATTCAGCCACATCCGGGAAGCCCCGTCAAAAAAACAAAATCTCAACGTACTGATTGAATCCTTCTCGCCGATCCTTACCGTAGAACCATTCGAGGGATCGTAAGAATAAAGTCCATCTTGAAAGGAAGTAACGTATAGCTTTCCTTTGTGATTCTTCACTGACGAGATACTCAGTTCGCCCAAGGTGGTTTTCCACTGTTTCAGCGAGCCTGAACGCAACAGCCCTCCACGCGTAGCTAGGTAGAGTTCATCTTGAACGATCTCAAGATCCCGGATACGTAAAGCATCTTCGCCAGGCAATGAAATCTTCTTGAATCCGTCTTGCGTCAGGCTGAACAATCCTTCGCCATTTGTGGATACCACTATTCGGTCGTTGTACTTGATGATGTCAGAAACTTTAGCTCTGCTTCTTTCACCGGAAAATTGCCATTTCTTAAAGCCTTGAGCTCCCATCACAGAAACACCGCCTTCATGTCCGATCCAAAGCTGGTCATCAATAAAGGTAAGGAAAGTGATTCGGTTGTTCAGTAAGCCTTTGTCGGTGGTGAAGGTTTCGAAGTCACGGCCGTTGAATCTGGCGAGACCACCCAGGGTACCGATCCACAAATAGCCGCGTTCATCCTGGGTAATGGACGTCACTTGCGACTGAGGTAATCCTTGTGCAGTTCCGAATGTAAGGAAACTGTATCGCTGTGCGGTAGATGACCCGGCGCACAATAAAATTAGGACGACCAGAAACCTACTGAACATCAGCTTTCTTTGAGCATTTTGACGAAATCAGTTACCCGGTTGCGCGCCACGGGAATGCGAAGTCCGCCTTTCAGAACGGCAAAATGTCCGTCCTCGTTGATGTATTCGGTGAGCAGATCCAAGTTGATGATGTGCGATTTATGTACCCTGAAGAATTTAAGTGGATTGAGCAGCGATTCATAGGTTTTCAAGGTACGTGTATCCAAATACCTTGTACCGTCCTTAAAGTAGATGGTGGTGCAATTCCCGTTGGCTTCAAGGTGAGTGATCGAATCATCTTCCACGATCTTAAGTCCTTTGGTATGACTGATAGCGATCCTGTTCGATGGTTTGTTTCTTACCAATGTGTCCGATAAATTTCTCAGCGCCTGAAAATAGGTCGGTAAATATTCCGGATCGCCGGACATGTGCGCTTTTGCTTCCTTTAATTTTACGACGGCTGTTTGAAGCTCCTCAATATCGATCGGTTTGAGCAGATAATAGACTGCATTGGCATTGAATGCCCGTACAGCATAGTCTTTGAATGCTGTCACAAACACGACCATGAAATTCTTTTCTTCGATCTCGTCCAGCAATTCGAATCCTTCGGCTCCGGATGGCATCCGAATATCCAGAAAAACAACGTCCGGATTGGAAGACTCAATGATCGCTTTGGCTTGGGTTTTTCGGGATGCTTCTCCAATCACTTCCACATCTGGACAGAACTCCTCCAACAGCATGATGAGGTTCTTTCTGGCAAACTCTTCATCGTCGACAACAATAGCTCTTAGTTTCATACTTTCGATTTTTACGGATCCCGGACCCTAACGTTACCCAAGATACCGAAATAAATTCGTTCCTTGTTCACAGGCGTTACCGATCAAATAGCTCCGATGTCCATTCGCATTGCACGACTTACCGAACAATAAACAAAGGTTGCTGTTCAAGTTATTTTCAGGTAGGTCAATGTCTGCTAACTTAAATTTACGGTTAAACTCTACAACCGCTTATGTGCAAAAATACATCTCAAGTCCGCCAGATGATCTGGATTTTCAATGAGAACGGAAATTAATCCTTTCTTTTTCCAGCCAAGAAAGTGTTGAGCAGCATCACAACTTCATGCGGCGCTTCGATGTGTGCCATGTGTCCCACGTTGGAAATTACTGCGTAATTGGTTTTCAGGTGAAGGAGCTTATTCTCCATTAAGGATTTTGGTACGATCTTGTCATCCGTTCCCTGAATGAGCATGAAATCAGCAGATCTCTGCATTATCAGATCGGAGCGGTCTTTTCTGTTTGCCATAGCCAAAGCAGCATAAGCGATGGCGTCAGGTTCCATTCGTCTGGACTCATCAATCAGTACTTCAATGTCCTGTGCGTTGGCTTTCGGTTCCCTGAAGAGATTCGGGATCGCCTCTCTCAGAAACAGCTCTTTTGATCGGTAAACCAGCTCAGCGACTCTTCTTCGGTCTATTTTCTTTTCTTCCGGATCTGACCAAAAGTTGGAATTCAGCAGCACAACCTTATCCACCCGCGGGTCCATTCGCTTCAACTCCATAGCCACATATCCTCCCATCGAATGTCCAACAATATGGTACTCCATGACATCCAAACGATCTAGAGCTTCCATGACCAATTGAGCAAATACATCCATTCCCGGCGGTAAAACCTCACAGATGTCAGACTTGCCATGCCCGGGCAGATCAATGAAAATACGACGTACACCCAGAGGATCAAATGACATGTAGCCCCACATTGTTGACGACTCCAAGAAACCATGCAGAAAAACCAATGCGTGACCGGAACCGCCCGAATCAACCGTGTGTAAAGTCATTATGCAGCAGGACTACGCATTCATGAGTTCCTCGATCTCATCAGCCTCCAACGGAATATCCTTCATGAGGTTGAACGGAGATCCATTCGGCATAACCACCAGATCATCCTCGAGCCGTATACCGAGTCCTTCCTCAGGAATATAGATTCCTGGTTCACAAGTGAATACCATCCCTGGTCGAATGGCCTCGCTCCAAAGTCCGACATCGTGTGTATCCAGACCAAGGAAATGAGAAGTCCCGTGCATAAAATACTTCTTGTATGCCGGCCAGTCGGGATTCTGATTTTTAATATCGGTTGAATCGATCAGTCCGAGCTTGACCAACTCTCCCTCCATGATCCGTCCGACCTCTTTATGATAATCAGCAAGCATTGTTCCAGGGACGAGTATGTTTTCAGCCTGTTTCTTGACATTCAAAACTGCGTTGTAAACTTCTTTTTGACGCGCTGTGAAACGACCGTTGACAGGAATACAGCGTGTCAGATCAGACGAATAGTTGGCATACTCAGCACCGACATCCAACAGGATCACATCCCCATTCAGACATTGCTTGTTGTTTTCAATATAATGCAGTACACAGGCGTTCTTACCGGAAGCTACAATTGGGGTATATGCAAAACCTTTTGATCTGTTCCTCAGGAATTCGTGGGCAAGCTCCGCTTCGATCTCATACTCCCAGACACCCGGTTTGACGAATTTCAGCAATCTTCGAAATCCAGCTTCAGTGATCTTACAGGCCTTCTGCATGAGGTCGATCTCCAACTGCTCCTTCACGGACCGTATACTGTGCATGATCGGGGCACTTTTGTACACTTGATGAGCAGGGTAATCAGCTTTCAACTTTTTAATAAATCGATCTTCTCTGGTTTCTACTTCAGTATTGGCTCTCAGGTGTTCATTGGTATTGAGATAAACTCCCTTTGCTTCTGCCATCAGCTGCTTAAAGATAGTTTCGAACTGATTTAACCAGTAAACAGTGGCGATACCTGAAACTTTCAATGCATCTTCCTTCGTCAGTTTCGCTCCTTCCCAGATCGCAATGTGCTCATTGGTTTCTCTCAAGAAAAGAACTTCGCGGTGCTTTGAATTCACACAATCCGGGAAGATCACCAAAATGGATTCCTCCTGGTCAACACCGGACAAATAGAGAATATCCCTGTGTTGCTGAAATGGCATAGTGCTGTCAGCACTTACAGGATAGATATCATTGGAGTTAAATACAGCCAGGGTTTTTGCTTCCATTAGAGCTGAAAACTTCTTTCTGTTTGCGATGTATAGCTGATTATCGATACGGTCGTACTTCATGATGAATTCGAATTTGCCCGAAGTTATAAAATATAGGTGGTTCATTTATTTTTTCAGTGAAAAATGAAGATCGTAAATTGTTTACGATCTACAACTGGAACTTTGACTCACAAAACAGTAAAACATGGAAAGTAACGTGAAGTATTTCGAAGTAGATCAGATCAGATTCACCAACTTCAGCAGTGAAGTACAGTTAGTGGGAACTACCTTCCAAGACAACATGAACTACAGTTCGATCATTAAATGGGACAGCGCACTCATGAACCAACTGACCAACTGGCTTCAAAGGAACAATCCTGATCAGGAAATCCTTGAAAGAATGGAAACAGAAATTCTGCCGGACGACGAAATGCATTACAGCATCGATCTTCAGGGTCTCGACCGTCGGCTCCCGATGGACCTGCTTCTTCGCTCAGAACGCTGCATTCAGGTTCGCGCCTGAACTATTTTTCGCAGCCTATAACCTTTACAGAGAATCGGTCGTTTGTTTTTTCATAATTTCGTTGTAACTTTCGGTCGACTTAAATTGTTTAAGTCTCATAACAAATTAAAAACCATGAAGGGACTAAAAGGCGCTGTAGCACTGTTTGTTTTCGGAGGAATGATGGTTTCCTCCTGCGTGAAACACGAGATCATACCCGCACCGGAGGCGGTAGTTGACCTTAATTGCTATTTCCAGGGGTTCATCAACGGAACTGACGTTGAACTCACACAAAACGTGAACGGTTACACCTGCAATCCTACAAAAGAAAAGATAATTGTTCCGGCACCTGAGTATTCTTCAGCGATATACTACGCTGAAATGTCCTCCGCAACTACTCCGATCTTTATAAAGGTGGGCATGGGCTCTGTCATGTGGGACGCAGCAACAGTTCAAGATCCTACACTTACACTTTTCAATAACTTCTTTCTGAATAATTTGAACCCGGCATATTCTGACGACGCAACGGCCGGATTCGAGGTGCAGTACCGAGACAATGCCGGTAACATATGGCTTTCGCACGAGAACAGCGTCAACGCTCAGAATGTTGTCTTTTCGAATATAAAACAGGAAAGCGACGCCTACGGTGATTATTCTGCGTTCACTTGCGCATTCAACTGTTACGTTTACAAGCAAGACCAGACCACTATGGCATGGGATTCTATTCAAATACAGAATGCAGTCTATAAAGGCTGGTTCAAAAGATAAAACACGATGGCCGTTCAGTTGAGCGGCCTTTTTATTTTTCGGTTTGAGTGTAAATCTGAAAATAGCGATCATAGGTGACTATAACTTTAGTTACAATTCCCATCAGGCGACCAACCTTGCTATTGACCATTCGTCAAGGTTCCTGGAAACAGACATCAACTACTATTGGATCAAGATCAACGAAGCTGCACAGTACAAGGATGAGCAGTTCAGGGAATTTGACGGAATATGGTTCGCACCGGGACCTTATCTCAATCAGTTCTTCGTACATGGCGTGATTCGCTCATTGACACGACTTAACATCCCTACACTCGTAACAGGTGATTGCTTCAGGTACCTCTTTGAGGTCCTTATCAATTTATATCAGCTCAATCCGAACGGAGAAAAACTGATCTCCGACAATCTAGTAGAAGGCCATCAGTTCGAACGTGTCCTGATCTCACCGCATTCAGGAGAATTCATTCAACTTTACGAAAACCATAACAATACAGAACTGACCTCATCACGCTTTTCGCTCTACCCACAGCTCATCCGAAACCTGCAGGACGAGGTGATCGACATCGAGGCTTACAACCAATTCGAAGATCCGGAGATAATTAGCTTAAAAAATCACGCTTTCTTTGTGGCTTGTGCATTTTGTCCCCAGATATCATCGACGCGAGATATACCCCATCCGCTGATCTATACCTTTGTTAAGGCCTGTCAAATACCTATTGTGAGCTGATCAGAAAAGTCCTTCTCCACCTAATTCATTTTCAAATCCCTGATCAATACCGGTCGGTTGATTCAATGCCGCTTGTGTTGCAAGTAGATCGCAACGTTCGTTTTCCGGGTGACCGTTATGGCCCCTTACCCAAGTGAAAGTCAGTTTAAACTTTGCATGCAACATTAAATAACGCATCCAGAGGTCAGCATTCTTTTTTCCTTTGAATCCTTTCTTGTGCCAACCAAAAACCCAACCTTTTGTGATGGAGTCGATCACATATTTTGAGTCTGAATGAATCACAACAGGGTGCTCCGTCGTTTTCAGACTTTCCAACGCCACGATCACTGCCATGAGCTCCATACGGTTGTTAGTGGTCAACCGGAAACCGCCCGAAAGTTCTTTTTCCTTTTCACGATAACGCAATACGATTCCATAACCTCCTGGCCCCGGATTTCCTCTGGAAGAGCCATCTGTATATACGTCAATGTTCAAGTTCTGCTTTTTGCGAAGATAACAGCTATTATTCAGACACCCAATCCTTCATATGTAATCCTTTACCCCAGAATAGCCAACCCTTTGAAAAGAGCGTAAATCTTATCATTCAGTATACAATATTCACCGTAGATCCACCACAAAATAGCAACCATGGTATATATTTGTTTAACCAACTGATTTTTAATTCCTTATTAATCATCCATTCATCGATTAAAAATGATATTTTGTCGAATAGGAATTTACAATCCATATTTTAGGAATACAAGAATTGGTTCGGTTCGATTTCTACCAAAGTCTAAATTGTTTCTACGAACACTCATTTACTATCAACCATCAAGCCGATGAAAGGGTGCATTTACATCTTTAGTTACAAGGAAAATGCAATAATCTCTTTTTTTTGATTTTTAATTGGACTCTTCCGACACTAAATTTGTTTCAGAATTGATTGATTTCATTAAACATTTCAATCAAACTAGAAGTCTTTTTCAGTGAATAGTGGTTAGGTTAGGTTAGAAAGATAGGTCTGGGCTCCCTGACCTATCTTTGTTTTTTAAGGGTACTTAATAGTTCACAACACTCGAAAGCCAGCGCTCCATCACATCCTTTTGCAGCTTTTTTCTCCTTGCCAAGTCACTCACCTGATCTTCGCTGATCTTTCCAAGTCCAAAATATTTCGCTTCAGGATGACCGAAGTACCACCCTGAAACGGAAGAAACTGGGAGCATAGCCAAGCTTTCCGTCAGTGAAACACCTGTTATTTCGGTTGCGTTCAACAATCCAAACAACCCGATCTTCTCTGTATGGTCGGGGCATGCGGGATAGCCCGGCGCCGGCCGGATACCGCGATAATGTTCCTTGATCAGGTCATCATTGGTCAGTGATTCTGCCCCTGCATATCCCCATAACTCCTTTCTGACCAGCTGGTGCATTTTCTCTGCAAACGCCTCTGCCAAACGGTCAGCAAGAGCTTTAAGTAGGATGCTGCTGTAATCGTCATGTTGTGCTTCAAAACGCGCAACATGATCATCAAGTCCAATCCCTGTAGTGACAACAAATCCACCAATGTAGTCTTTCACTTCTGATAATTTCGGTGCCACAAAATCAGAAAGGGCGATATTGGGTTGACCTTCCGCTTTCTTGGTCTGTTGGCGTAAGGTATGCTGAACGTGAAGCACCTCTGTTCGTTCATCATCAGTATAGATCTCGATATCATCTCCCACAGCAGCAGCCGGAAAAAGACCTACAACTGCTTTCGCAGTCAACCATTTCTCAGAAACGATCTTATTGAGCATGTGCTGCGCATCATTGAAGAGCTTCTTCGCCTCCTCACCGATCACAGCATCATTCAACAACTCAGGATACTTACCGTGTAATTCCCACGTATGGAAAAAGGGAGTCCAATCAATATACGCAACCAGTTCTTCCAAAGGAAAATCATCAAAGCGAGTAATTCCCATGTTATGCGGCCGGTGGCAATCTTCCTGCTGAAAGTCGATCTTCAATGCATTTTCGCGGGCCACTTCCAACGAGACAAGTTGCTTAGCGCCCCTATGTTTCTCATGGTGTTCCCTGACGCGCGTATATTCACTGCGTAGCTCCCGTACAAAATCCTGTTTCTTCGGACCAAGGAGACTTTCAACCACGGTTACTGCCCGGGAAGCATCGAGCACATGTACAGTTTGCCCTTTGATATAATTTTGCTCGATCTTAACTGCTGTATGCACCTTGGATGTTGTTGCGCCACCAATCATAAGAGGTATGGATAGGCCGGCACGCTCCATTTCTTTAGCTACAGTAACCATCTCATCCAAGGAAGGCGTGATCAGACCACTCAAACCGATCACATCAACCTTCTCTTCGATCGCTGTCTGAATGATCTTTTCAAAAGGCACCATTACACCAAGATCGACCACCTCATAATTATTACAGCCGAGTACAACTCCGACAATGTTCTTTCCAATGTCGTGAACATCTCCTTTTACGGTCGCCATTAGTACTTTACCTGATGAGCTGCGCACGCCGCTTTTTTCCGCTTCGATATATGGGAGTAGATAAGCTACTGCCTTTTTCATCACTCGAGCAGATTTGACCACCTGTGGTAAGAACATCTTACCGGATCCAAAAAGGTCTCCAACTACGTTCATTCCATCCATAAGCGGACCCTCGATGACTTCGATCGGTCGCTCAAAAAGCTGCCGGCACGCTTCAACATCTTCATCAATAAAATCGACAATACCTTTCACCAACGCATGCGATAAACGCTCCTGCACGGGTGCATTCCGCCAGGCGAGATCCAATTCCTTTTTCTTTCCTTCACCCTTGAATGTTTCTGAAAACTCAAGTAATCGCTCTGTAGCGTCGGGACGTCTGTTGAGCAAGACATCTTCCACATATTCCAGCAACTCTTTGTCGATATCATCGTAAACTTCAAGCATGCTGGGGTTTACGATCCCCATGTCCATACCATGCTGAATACCATGATACAAAAAAGCAGAGTGCATGGCCTCACGAACACGGTCGTTACCTCTGAAGGAGAAGGAGACATTCGAAACTCCCCCACTCACATGAGCACCGGGTAAATTCTCCCTGATCCATTTGGTTGCTCTGAAAAAATCAAGCGCATTGTTGTTGTGCTCCTCCATTCCGGTGGCCACAGGAAAGATATTCGGATCAAAAATGATATCTTCTTTAGGAAAACCTACTCTTTCGACCAGTATGTCATACGAGCGCTTACAGATCTCAATCCTGCGCTCATACGAATCAGCTTGTCCGTTCTCATCAAAAGCCATTACGATAACCGCAGCACCGTAACGCTTGATCTTCTTCGCCTGTGAAATGAAGTTCTCTTCACCCTCCTTAAGTGATATAGAATTTACTACTCCTTTACCCTGAATGCATTTCAAGCCTGCCTCGATGATCTCCCACTTTGAGCTGTCGATCATTACTGGTACCCGAGCAATGTCCGGTTCTGCAGCAATGAGATTGAGGAAACGGATCATGGCTTCCTTGCCATCGATCATTCCTTCATCCATGTTGACATCGATGATCTGAGCACCGCCTTCTACCTGCTCTCTTGCGACAGACAGTGCGGATTCAAAATCGCCTTCCTTGATCATTCTTAAAAAGGCCCTCGATCCGGTCACGTTCGTTCTCTCGCCAACATTTACAAAGTTGATCTCAGGAGTCACAATGAGTGGCTCCAGCCCTGATAGTCTTAGTGTTACCCCCTTCTCAGACATGTTCAAACGTTCTTGGTTTGTAATCCTTTGCCAATTCAGCTATTGCTCTGATATGATCGGGTGTGGTACCGCAACATCCCCCGATTATATTGACCAGTCCTTCCTCAAGGAATTCACGAATCTGAACGGCCATCAATTCAGGTGTTTCATCATATTGCCCAAACTCATTGGGGAGCCCTGCGTTCGGGTGAGCACTAACACCAAAAGGAGACTTCTGATCGAGCACCTGAAGATAAGGGCGCATCATAGAAGCACCGAGGGCACAATTCAAGCCGATCGTCAACAAAGGCATGTGCGAGACAGATACCAGAAAAGCTTCCGTTGTTTGACCTGTTAGGGTACGGCCGCTCTGGTCAGTGATAGTTCCTGAAACCATGATCGGCAAGCTAACACCTCTTTCATCGTACACTTCATCGATCGCAAAAAGTGCTGCCTTTGCATTCAAGGTATCAAATACAGTTTCGACCAAAAGAATATCCACACCTCCATCGATCAACGCATTTACCTGTTCCTTATATGCAGTCACGAGCTCATCGAACGAAACTGCCCTGTAACCAGGGTCGTTCACATCAGGTGAGATCGATGCCGTTCTATTCGTCGGACCGATAGATCCTGCAACAAATCGAGGTTTTGAAGGATCCTTAGCGGTAAATTCGTCTGCCACTTCACGGGCAATTTTCGCAGAATGGTAGTTGATGTCATAGACCGCATGTTCAAGGCTGTAATCCGCCTGGGCTATCGTAGTTCCGGAAAACGTATTGGTTTCAGCGATATCTGCACCTGCCTCAAAGTACTTGCGATGGATCTCTTTGATTATCTGCGGTCTGGTAAGAGAAAGCAAATCGTTATTTCCTTTCAGCGGTTTGGGATGCCCCTCAAACCAGCCTTCGCGAAAATCTTCTTCTGTCAAAGTATAACGCTGGATCATGGTTCCCATGGCGCCATCAAGCACCAGGATCCTTTCTTTCAGTATTTCCTCTATTGTTCTCATAGCTATCAAACGTTCATAAACCATGAAAAAAGCGAGGTGCGAAGCACGATCAACTTATCTCTTCCCAACGCTTGGATCAGGATAGGATTTGGCACCTTCTCGCAGACGAGGGTTGCCAAGGTTTCACAGGGCCAATCCCTCCACCTTTCTTCATAAGTTTACTTAAATGAACGTAGCGCAAAATTAGTCTGAATTTTCGTGCAGGCAAAAGAAAGATCAAGTAGAATAATATTTTCTTAATTTTCTAATCTCAAAGTCCGACAATGATCAGAATACTCTTTCTTTCGATCTCACTTCTCTTCACCTACTGCCTGAGCTCTCAGGTTACTTTAACAAGTTCAAATTTACCGATCGTGGTCATCACAACTCCGCCGGGACAAACGATCAACGACGTAACGCGAACGGTCTGCAACATGGGAGTGATCGACAATCCTCCGGGAGCACTTAATCAGATCAACGATCCATACAACGGATACAATGGCAAGATCGCTATCGAGATCAGAGGATCTACTTCGCAGCAATATCCCAAAAAAAGTTACGGTTTCGAGACACAGAATATTCTCGGTGAGAATCTGAACGTACCGCTGATGGGTCTACCAATTGAAAATGATTGGATCCTGTATGGCCCCTATCCGGACAAAACGCTAATCAGGGATGTGCTCACTTTCCATTTGTCAAAGGCATTTGGTCATTATGCATCGAATTGGAGGTACTGCGAGCTCATTATCGATGATGAATACAAAGGCCTTTACATTTTGCTGGAACGCATTAAACGGGATAATGACAGAGTTGATATTGCCCGTCTTGACGCAGATGATCTCGCCGGAGACTCACTTACCGGTGGTTACATCGTTAAAGTGGATAAACCAACCGGAGAAGTCGGCTACTCTTGGGAATCGAACTATAACAGTGAGGTAAAGTTCCAGTTCCACGATCCGGAATTCGATGAGCTTAATCCGATCCAGGCGAGCTACATGGAAAATTTCATCGGCGCGTTCGAAGATGCCCTATTCGGGCCCGATTTCTCAGATCCGGTTCTTGGTTATCCGAACTTTATTGAGACAACTTCCTTCTACGATTTTTTTATCCTGCAGGAACTGGGGAGAACCGTTGACGGATACCGTTCAAGTTCATTCATGCACAAAGACAAGACGGGTGGTGCGTGGAATGGTAAGCTGGTTGCCGGACCGATGTGGGATTTCAATCTGTCTTATGGGAATGCAGACTACTGCGACGCATTTTTAACCACCGGATGGCAGTATAACTTCGATGAGATCTGCGATTTCACTTCTGCCATTCCATTTTGGTGGAAAAAGCTACTTCAGTCAACAAGCTACAGGAACGGTTTGCGCTGTCGATGGAATACATTGCGTGAAGGGCCTCTACACACGGACAGCGTCAATTTCATCGATTCCATTGCAACTATGATCCAGGATGCACGCATACGAAATTTCACGCAATGGCCGATCATTGGAGTATATGTCAACTGGAATGCTTTTGTTGGCAACACATATGAAGAAGACCTTTCCTACCTGAAGAACTACATACGTCAGCGTTCGGAGTGGCTGGACGCCAACATTCCCGGCATCTGCGACCTGAGTGTTCCAGAGATTGCTTTTGTTCCGCAATATCATACAATTTGGCCCAACCCGAGCAATGGAAATGTATATCTGGGATATACCCTGCATGAAGAGGGGAATGTGCGTTTTGATGTTTTTGAAATGCATGGCAGAAAGGTTTTTTCGTTGAACGAAGGGCACCGAACCATTGGTGAACATGCCAGTCCACTTGACCTGACGCAGCTACAGAACGGAACCTATTTCTACCGTTTGACCGTTTCGGATCATATTCTAGGAACCGGGAAAATTGTGTTAAACCGATGAGATCCTTTCTAAGGAGTTTTGTTTGTGCGGGCACGGGAATATCCGCATTAACGAGAGATCGTAATTTCAGGGTGCAACTGACCGGTCTCATCTTGGTGATCGCAGCTGGTTTCTTTTTCTCGATCACAAAGATCGAGTGGCTTATCATTGCAGCGAGCTCATCACTGGTGTTGGCCATGGAAGCCATGAATACAGCCATTGAGAAGCTCTGTGACCTCTATTCAAAAGAAGAGAATGATCAGATTCGGGTGATCAAGGATATTGCTGCCGGAGCTGTTTTGATCTCCGCTGTAGGAACAGGCATTGTTGGTGTTGTAGTGTTTTACCCCTATTTATTTAATTAATTTTAGCGGTGATTTAGTTTTTGTATAATTTCGAACATTCAACTTTTAACGATGAAAACTCTTACAAACCTCTTTCTTCTCCTCGGTTCTTTTACAGCCTTCGGTCAGACGGAAGACCTACCCATAAATGATAAAATGGGACGCCAGGAACTCTATAATTCCGACCTTGAAGTTGGTATCGTAGTGTACTGGGACGAAAATACGGCAGTTATCGTATATTCGCCTGAAAGCTCCGAAAGGTGTGCCTGTGAAGAGGAATCCTACATCGTACTCACTGCAGATGCAGATGGGAATTACGCGCTAAAAGATGAAGAAGGTGAAACTCTTGTCAAATTAGATCTAATCGACGGAAGTATCGAGATTACAGAGATCATTACCTATACCTACGGTGAATGCTGTACAATCGTCGATGGAAGCTACGTAACACCCTATACAGATTGAGCTTCTATCAATTACCTCTAATTCGAAACTGCATCACCACTGTACGACCACCCGCTCTGTGTGCAATTGTTCAAATACCTTGTAGCGAACAAAGTAAACTCCCCTCGCCGCATCCAAAAGATCGATTGTAAAAGATCCGTTCGCCTTCATTGCGTTGTAATCGACCACCTTCCCGAAAGCATCGGTGATCTCCATCATTTCCATTTTAACTGAAGGGTCAAACTGAAGCAGGAAACTTCCATTGTTCGGGTTCGGAAGAATGCTTACCTGAACAAGTGATGCGTTCCCGATTCCGGCAACAGTAGCATTGAAATTGGAGGAAGTGTTCGAACATCCATTACCGTTTGTGACCGTCACGGAATAGGCCCCAGACTGACTGATCTGAATTGTTGATGTTGTCGCACCCGCTATCGGAGCACCATTCAGGAACCACTGATAAGATGTAGCCCCCGGCGCCTGAGCTGTGAGACTATTTCCGTTTTGGGTGATCGTTGGCACTGCTGGTAAAGGATTCACAATTACATAGTTCGTGCTCGTCGTTGTATTGGATCCATTGGCATTGGTTACCTGAAGCGTAACGGAATAGTTGCCTGCATTAGGATATGTCACCGTAGGATTGGCTTGTGAAGATGAAGCCGGCACGCCACCCGGAAAGCTCCAGCTCCAGGCTGTAATGTTTGACTCCGATTCATCCGTGTAAGAAACCGTCCCGCCCGCACAAAGCGAATTGTCGCTCGAAGTGAACGATGCCGTTGGCAAATTGCCCGAAGGAACCCCTTGAATGTTGATGTTGTCCACAAAAAGATTGTTTCCGACAGTTCCACTGTTGAAGCCTTCAATCTTGATGAGTACCTGCTGACCAATGAAAGCATTGAGGTTGATCGAATAGCAATCCGCACCGACGGACCCCATGCACCAATCTGCGGAGGCTGCAGGATTGAAAGGCTGGTTCGAAGTGGTTGCGGTAGCAAAGGTTCCTGTACCGTTCTCGCCCCTGGCAAAAACACGCTGATAAGTCTGTCCGCAATTGGTCGATACGTAAACAATTAAAGAATCTGTTGTTGTCTGATCAAATCGGCGATAAGCATGCTCAAGTGTCATGGTTATGGATGAATAACCGGAAAAGTTCAGGCGTGGCGAGATCATTGCGTCTCGGCGGGATGGCTGAACATATTGGAAGAAATTCATTTTGGCAGCCTTATTTCCGGGTAAAGTTCCGCCAATCGTTGTCACCTCCCAGGTGATCTCACCATCAGGGTTATCCAAAACCCAACCGCCAGTGTTGAACGGATCGTTCTCAAAAGTTTCTGTGAAAGGAAGCGCGAGGGAGGCGGAATTCACCATGATATCGGTTTCATTCTGATCGTTTGTTGTGTTGGGATCAGCCACCCCGTTTGGAAGTGAAGTTGAAGCTGAAAGCGTATTGCTTCCATTGGTAAGCGCAATGGCTGGTAAGTTCACCGTTGTCGATGCTCCGCTGGACAGATTTCCCGTCCAATTGAAAGTTTGAGGCGCACCCCCTGCCTGATACGTGATCGTTGCAGATGTAAGTGCATTCGAGCCGTAATTACGGAGTTCTACTGCAGGATTTGCTGATATTTGACAGAGAATACCCTGAGGACTCACAAATTGAACTATTCCTGCGTCATTCAGAACATTGGGGTCACTGACACAAAAATTGTGTGTGGCTGACGCTCCGAAGTTGGCATTCGCTGCACTCATTTGAAACAATGTATTTCCTGATGCTCCAGTCATGAAATAATTCCCGTTGACAGTACAATTCTGCCATTGAGCCCCGTACATTCCATCACCGTAAGAATCGAAAATATTGAAGGTATAACACCCAACAGGCAAGCAGATCGCATAATTATTGGTGTTTCCTCCGGGTGTATTCGTGAAAGGCCCGCCACTTGCTACAATCTGATTGGCACTATTGCGAATATTCCAGGTGACCTCATCTCCGTAACAGTCTGTGATGAGCGTGAGATTCACGGTCTGACCGTTCGGATCTAAGACAAAATTAACCGACGATTGATTATTGCTGTTGTTCTGATCAGCCACTCCATTCGGATTACTCGTGAAGGCAGCAAATGTATATGATCCCGCGGGGCCCGACTGTGCCGGCAAATTGACCTGGACTGTTTGACCTGACGCAAGACTTCCTGTCCAGTTGAAAGTTGCAGGCGCACCATTCCATTGATAGTTGATCACTGCGGAGGTCAAAGTATTCTGACCAAAGTTTCGAAGGGTTACGGTAGGCGTAAAAGAACCGCTGCAAACACTTGTAGAAGGAGATACGATGGCTGTAATTCCTGCATCGATGGCTACGTTGTATTGCTGTAAACAAAGCAGGGCCTGATACGCATCGATTCTTCCCGCACCCAATTGACCAACATAACTGGAGTTTACGCTGTTGATATTTGCAGCACTGGAATACAAACAATTGATTATTTGCTGATTAGTCACATTAGGCGCATAGGACTTCATTAATCCCACAAGTCCCGCAACATTCGGCGAGGCCATCGAGGTTCCCTGGATTCGGTTGTAGGCTGTATTACTCGTAGCGTAAGTTGAATAAATTGCGGAACCGGGTGCAGAGATATCAACCCAGGATCCATACTGTGAGAAACTTGATTTCGCATCGTTCGTAGTCGTTGAGGCTACAGCTATAACGCTGGTGTATGCAGCTGGATAGAATTGCTGATTTGTTCCATCATTACCCGCAGCGGCAACGAGAATTGCACCAGCATTGGATGCCGCATTGCAAATGTTCTGCCCGTAGGTTGATGAACCAGCCCCACCCCATGACATGTTGATCACGTTGGCACCGTTATTCGCTGCCCAGTTGACGCCTTCATAACCGTGGGTCAAGGATCCATTGCAATTTCCGATCTTCACCGCCATGAGACTGACATTGAATCCGATCGAAGCAATACCCGTTCCGTTATTGGTTTGAGCACCAGCTGAGCCTGACACGTGGGTACCGTGATTTCCGTTGTTCGATCCGCACGGATTGGCGTTCGTTCCCCCAGTGGGCGCATCGTACGTTGCCACGATTTTGTTGGCCAGATCAACGTGTGTTGTTAAAATGGCATCATCGGTAATGGCAACACGAACAGCGCTGCTGCCGGTTGAAAGATCCCAGGCTTGCTGAGCGTTCATTCGGTACAAATGCCAAACTCCTGTACCTGTGGTTGAATTCGCGCCGAGATCGTTTGGCGTTAAAAAAGAGACGTGTAACTCTTTTTTCTCCGCATATTCGATGAAAGGATGACGACCAATTTCAGAAACGAGTGCATCCACTTTTTCTATCTGCTCAAAATCGATCTGATAGGTAAGTCTCAGTTTTTGATCCGGATCGTTCGGATGCAATTGTGTCACCTGGTATATCCCGTATTCCTGAACTATTCGTTCAATAAAATTGACCTTGTGAAAATCAACGATCTTATTCTTGGAAAGGATCTTCAGGTCAGATTCTGTTTTCAACTGAAAAACAACAATACCGTCCTGATACCATTCATAAACTGTCTGCGCCTGAACAGAATAAGAGATAAACATCAATAGTGCAACCGTATGAAAAAATCTCATGATCTACTTTTTTAATTTCAATACTCGTTTTAATTGCCTAAAATAAGGCCTGATCGGATCAATTCAAAATCAAAATGATTTATGAACGCCATAAAAACAAGAAAATGGAATCAGTTGCTCTGATAGCAGTACACACAAAATTCTTCTATTCATTCGATAAACATAGGATAGAACCGGTTGTGTAATCTTTTTTGAATTCTTCATCAGAGACGGCATAGCAATCATTTTACAACCTTTGCTACCGTCAAAAATAAAATAAAAGAAGAAGCTAAATTACCGATCCGTTGGCTACTTTAACTTGGATAAAAAGTAATCTTCGACGTCTATGTAAACATAGTTTTCAACAGAACGATCTGGGGGGTAAATTATGAATAACACCTTGGGCTTACCGTTTTTGACCTTTACTTTTGAAAAATATTTCGTTTGAACCTCGCTACAAGACACTTCGTCCAGTTCACATGTCATGTACGAAAATTCAAGATTTTCCAGTTTGACTTTTTTACGCGTTGTTCTGAGCATAACATAACCCATTCCAGGCGCCTTGTCGACGTATATAATAAATCCATCATCTTCTAGAACCTCCCATTCAGCTGAACTTCCAAAACCAAGGGCTTGTTCCTGTTGAGCCAAAGAATCCGGGGAGATCAAGACCTTTATCTTTTTTTTCTGAGAAAAAGTAATAGGCGCTAACGATAATAAAATCAATGTAATAATTATTTTCATAGTGTAGTATTTTAATGCTTGGTTGTAAAAGTAATATAAATACAACTCTGAATGGCTACGAATTAACATTAATTGATAGCTTGACTCTAATTCAATTCTTGGATTCTACCCTTTTCGTGGATTGATGTTTAGGATGGTAAAACAAAAAACCCTTGATCCGACAGGAACCAAGGGCTTTCATTTGTCTTTCGTGGTGATGGACAGAATCCCTGTCTGCGCTGTCGCTGCGACAGGCAGGGAACCGCCAACAGCTCTTATTTCAAACTAGACAATATCCTTTTCTTAATATCTTTCCTCTTTAAATACTTTTCCCTGATCCTGGCTTCTTTTGATTCATATGGTCCTTCTCGATAGATCAATTCAAATGGAAAATGACCCTTTGTGAATTTTGATTTGCCAGAATTATGCTCGTCAAGACGATGCTCCACGTCCTTCGCCATACCGACATAAATCACTCCCGATTTCAAGCTTCGTATCATGTAAACGAAATACATACCATAAAAAAAGGGAGTAGCGAGTACTCCCTTTCGTGGTGATGGACGGAATCGAACCGCCGACACAAGGATTTTCAGTCCTTTGCTCTACCGACTGAGCTACATCACCAATCCGTTTGGTGGGTGCAAATGTAACAACTTATTACAATATTCAAAAACCCAGAATACATTTTTATGGCCGATGCATTTTTGAGCTTTAATTAGATTTCGAAAAGTTCTTTTGAGGTGCACCCTTAAATACGATTCATTCCACCACCATATCGGACAATACAGCGCAACTAAAAGAATTTACCTCCCGTCCCTAGTTTTCATTTTGTTAACTTTGCGCCATCATTTCGGATCATGAAAATTGAAGAAGTAATTTCCGGCTCTGCGATCAATGAATTCCACCGCCTGCCCTTCCGGATCTACAATACAGATCCCAACTGGATACCGCACCTCAAACAAGATGTCGAAAAGGTTTTCGATCCGAAGAGGAATAAAATGTGGCGTAAAGGCGAAGCCAAAAGATGGATCCTGCGTGACCAAAGTGGCGCCGTGATTGGAAGGATCGCAGCGTGGGTGAATGGAAACAGTAAGGAACACCCTTCCGGTTGTGGATTCTTCGAGTGTATCAACGATGAAAAAGCGGCATTCCTGCTGTTCGACACGGCCAAAGAATGGCTTATTTCAAAAGGAATGGCCCAAATGGATGGCCCAATCAATTTCGGAGAGAACCATCAGTACTGGGGTCTAATTATTGAAAACTTCAACGAACCACCATATTACCTTCAGAACTACAATCCCGAATACTACGTGCGGTTCTTTGAAAGTTATGGCTTTCAGATCTACTTCAAACAAGAGATCTTTTTCAGAAAGATCACCGACCCGCTACAGGAAAAGTTCATTTCCAGAGCCAATTCGCTCCGTGAAGACCCAAAATACAAGGTGTTATCACTTGACATGAATCGATTTGATGAGTATCCGGAGATCTTCAGAACCCTTTACAACCGAGCTTGGGCGAACCGCCAGACAGGCTTCTCTGAGATGACACAGGCTCAGGCAGTTTCGATCTTCAAAGGACTCAAACCGGTGGTCGATCCCAGTATCATTTACTTTGCATACTACGAGGACAAACCGATCGGAATGTACGTCCAGCTGCCCGAGATCAATCAGATCTTTCGGCATGTAAACGGAAACCTCAATTGGTGGGGGAAACTCAAATTCCTCTACCACAAGAAACGGCGAACTGTAAACCGCTGCTTCGGAATGGTCTTCGGTATCGACCCTGATTTTCAGGGTAAAGGCGTTGAGGGGATGATCTTCCAGTACATGGCACAAACTACACAAGCAGAAGGTCACTACAAGGATCTTGTCATCACATGGATTGGGGATTTCAACCCAAAGATGATTGCCATAGTTGAAGGTCTGGGAGCACATAAATTCAGGGAAATGGCCACCTACCGCTACTTGTTCGATCGCACTGCCGAGTTCAAACGGAAACCACTGACAAACATGACACCTAAACATAGCAGCGAAGATGCAGAAGTCTGACCGGCGTATTTTAGTGATTGATGCGGGTAACACGGCCGTTAAGTGCGGTATCTTCGCGGATGGAATCCTTGCGCAAGTTCAACGGTTCCATACCGCTTCATTCCTGAATGATCCAAGGAAGAATTTCGATGAGGAATTTGATGTGGTTGTGTTCTCCTCCGTATTGGGCCATGATGATACTCAGACGATCACAAATGCTTTTGGGAATGTCTTTCAAGTAGTTTCTGACTGCAATACCGGTTTGGAAATGGCCTATGAAAGTCCGCAAACACTCGGAATGGATCGACTTTGCAATGCAGTTGCAGCTAGAAATCTGTGTTCTACAACCTACGCGGTCAGTGTCGATATCGGTACCTGCATCAAGTTTGATGTGGTCGAAAAAAATACCTATTTGGGAGGCAGCATTTCACCCGGGATAGATCTTCGCTATAAATCACTGCATAACTACACTGCGAAGTTACCCCTGATCAACGAAAAGATTCCGGTACCGCTAACAGGACGATCCACAAAAGCCTCTATTCATTCCGGGGTGATCAACGGCATGCAAGCAGAAATTGAGGGTTTGATCCGAAAATACAACACTGATTTCAGAGACTTAACGTTTTTTATCACCGGTGGAGATTCTTGTCACTTTGATTTGGCAGGAAAAAATAACATCTTTGCAGACGAAAATCTGACCTTGAAAGGTCTTTATTACATCTATCTGGCGAATGTGCATTAGACTAATTGTTCTTGTAACTGTGATGTTCTCTCTTTCAGCGACAGCTCAGAACACCATCCAATCGCCATTCAGTTCTTACGGATTCGGAGAACGGGCCACAGGTACAGACCCGATATGTTCAGCTCTAGGCAACGCCGCCATCACCTATTTAGATTCTACATTGGTGAATATACACAATCCTGCATCCTACAACTTACTGAGCGAAGGTCAACCGCTTTTCTCACTTGCAGTTCGGGCGCGCATTTCAAACTTCGAACAAGCCGGAGAAAGCAACACCACAGGCATCGCGGTTGTGGATCACTTTGCAATGGCCTTTCCGATCAGGAAACATTTCGGATTGGCATTCGGGCTTAAACCATTTTCCCGCCGCGGTTACGAGATCACAGAGAAGACCCTCGTCGGAACGGACTCATTGCGCAATACCTATTCCGGTTACGGAGGTGCGAACGAAGCCTTTATCGGTTTAACCACTAACCTGCTCAAGCTCAGATCAACTCAGTTCGCTGTCGGTGCCAATTTGGGTTTTCTCTTCGGAACAGCCGTAAACGAGCGAAAAAGCTCCATCATCGACAATAATTCGTTCCTTGGAGGAGTTGACCGCAAGCGGATCCGGTTCAGATCTTTTCATTATGAGCTGGGGTTCATGTTCCGGCAGGATTTTGGCAAGAAACAAACACTCACCCTAACAGGCGTTCTTGAACCTTCTCAGCAAATCAATAGCTTCCGAGGAGAAACCCTCTTCTTCGCCGGTAACGTGAACAATGCACAGAGCTATTCCGTTTTGTATGACACCTCAAATGTGGCGGGTTATCTCGAACTGGCTCCTTCCTACACATTCGGATTTAGCTACAGTCTCCGCACCTCTTCCAAAGAGAGCAACCGTTCAAGGAACAGCGAATTCCTGTTGATGGGTTCATACAGCTCGACAGACTGGACGCAGTTCTCCTCGAATTTCAATGATGTGACCGAAAACTATGGCTACAATGCCACGCAAAAGATCTCACTCGGGTTTCAATATTCACCGGAATACCAGGAGTATGGAGTGAATACCAATTTCTTTGAGAGTCTCCGTTACCGTGCCGGATATTACACATTCAACCTCCCATACACCGACTCCGGAAACGAGATCAGTGAAATTGGCACAACATTTGGAATTGGTATGCCAATCACAGCTCAGCAGTCTCTCTCTTCGATCAATCTCGGGGTGACACTCGGACGAAGAGGCAGCGGTGAGGGTGATGGATTCAACGAACGTTTCATCGGGATCAATTTTGGCATCATCGTTGCTCCCTCGAATTACGACCGTTGGTTCAGAAAACGAAAACTAGATTAACTTTAGAAAAATGAAAATTGGTAGACTTTTACTCGGGACATTGATCGTAGGTACAACCTTCAGTCTTTCAGCGCAGGAATCCGATCAGGAAAGAGAATGCAAACGAATGCGTTTTTTGGCTGGTGAGGAGCTGAAGATAAAAAACTACGCAACTGCTACAACTTATTACCTAAAAGGTGAGCAGATCTGTGGTAATTACGACAAAGCAAATTACGACCGTATGGTAGGTACGATTAGAAATGCTATTTCAACAGAAACCGATAAGGTAAAAAAGACAAGTTACACGGATACGTTGATAGGCACATACGAAAGAATGGAAAAGGCTGGACATTACGATCAGGCGAATGATCTGGTACGTGCAACTTACATCATTCAGTCTTCCAAACCGGATCGTATCAAAGCGGATGAATTGTACAACCGTGCACTACATAAAGAAGGTGCTGCTCCGACGGAAGCACACATCTCCTACTATTATTACAATCTGTACGCATTGTTCACCGACGCAGCTGCCGATAAGAAGCCGGAGTATAAAAAACGACTTATTTCTGAGTATTTCTTTCTTTCCAAAATGATCACTGCACTGAACATGTCCTTGAAAACTCAGGAGAACCTGCTCTCCTATTTCAATGGTGCGGTAAAAACATGTGATGATATCCTTCCAGAGCTGAAAGGTTTCATGAAGAGTTTCCCAACTGACAGCGCAGCAAAGAAAGCCACTGTGAACAATTTTATCACGCTGCTTGAAATGAAATCATGCACCCAAAGTCCGGAATACGGAATGCTGATCGATACCTTGAACCGAATCGATCCAAGTCTGGACGGAAAAATCGCAAAAGCGAAGTATTTGCGATCACTTAACAAATTCTCAGAGGCGATCAATGCGCTCAAGGATGCGAAAGGTATGACGAACGATGCTGAAAAGAAAGAGGAGATCGAATATACTATCCTTGATATCCAGTACCGTGACCAGAACAGCTATCGTGCGGCCTATTCGACTGCGATGGGCATTTCCGGAAAGTACCGCAGCTCTGCAATGAAATTTGCTGCGCAGTGTGTTGCTCAAACAGCCAACTCATGTGGTTCAAGTACCTTCGAAAGAAAGTGTAACTACATC
>JBKCAB010000103.1:0-1869 GCA_046307935.1 Bacteroidota bacterium
AACTGTTGACCAACATCATCATGCAGTTCCATGGCGATCCTGTTCCGTTCCTCTTCGAGTGTTTCGTAAATAAGGTGCTGTCTGTTGATCTCATCCATTTTAATGTCATGGATGCTCTCCAAATAACCTAAAAAGTAATCAAGCGAATTACGGTCCACAAAACGTCCTACGGTCAGTCGATGCCAAATGTATTCCTTTTTTTCATTCAACATTCGGAGCTCTAACTGAATGGATTTTTTGCCTTGTTTCAGTGTAACGATTTTTTTGAGGAGCGAAGGCAGGTCAGCAGGGTGAAAATATGAAACAAAGAGCTTATCATTCTTTATTGCTTCTGCAGTAGGAATGTGCGGGAAGAAATCATCAAAATTCTCACTCAGAAACTTGATATTTAACCTTTTACCCGGCAGGATGCTGAAGCCGAAGTAGGTAATTGGCAGTTCGTCAAAGTGATTGAATAAATTTGAAGTAGAAATTGACTGCAACTCGTTGAAAGTGATCTTAACCACAAAGCCCTCAAAACCAATAGGACTCATGGAGAGTTTTTCAATGCGGTTGATCAGGAAATCCGATGTGACCGAAAAGTACTTCTTACTGATCAGGCTCTCATAGAAGTTAATTAGTGAATCAGGAAGCAGAATTTTACTGATCAGTTCAGTTATTTGAATTCCTTTCTCAATTTCACGCGACAAAAGTGCATTCAAATGAAAGGCTGCATCATTGAAATAGAAGATGCGGGAAGATTTGTCGATCAAAATTACAGCACTCTTTAGCTCACCGAAGTAGAGATCTAGTTCTTCCTGACTCGAAGCGAATGACGGGCCATGATTCAGTCGTTGTAAGCGAACAAAATCGGAATCATCAGTTGAATCCTGTTCCAGATGAGAAAACATGAGCTGTAAAAATGGTTCTACTGAAATGAGCACAAACCTTACCAATTCTGTTAAATCCCAGTTTTATCGGGCTTATCAGGATCTTGAGACACATAAAAATTCCCAAAATGGGAAAATTGGAGTTAAATTGGGATTATTTCAGGTGCTGAAAAAAAACTTTATCCTTATCAACAATTCCTTCAATGACTTCAAAGAAAACAGATCGATCATATGTCGGAATACTATCCAAAGGGATATTCATCTGTAATCCCTTGATGTAATCGAAGTAAATCGTCTGCTGATGGATACTTATCTTGCGGAGACCCGAAAAGTAAAGCACTTGGACATCCCTGTCGGCGAGGATCACTGCTTTCGATGTCACACCTGCCCTGTAACGGTGTCCAACGATGCCGAAAAACGTGAAAACGATATTGTCCGCGGTACAGAAAAGTAAGCCAATTGCAGGAAACCAGGCTTCATCGGTCACCGTATAAAGTCCAATACCTATTGCTCCACACACAAGTGCTTCCAATAAATTATAGGCAATCACACGCTGACGACGAGTTCGGCTGACCTCCGTATTCCAGCGAAACTTTTCTTGTTTATTGACGATATACATGCCCATCCAGCGCCTGATGGTCCGTCTAAGGTTGATAAGCAAAAGAACCAATCCGAAGAGAAGGAAAGCTTCGAATCGATAGGGCAGATTACGTCCGGAAACTTTGAGGAATTCCACAGGAAGATCGAACCCGACAAAGACCGTCAGGGCCATTGTAGGGAACAGGAAGAAAAGCAGCAACGCGTTGAAGAACCTATTCATTAGGAATTTGCTTCAGTTTGAGCTTCAGTGCATGAATCCGATCATTTGCGGCGTTGATCTTTCCTTCTACTTCTTTCCGGAGTGCATCAGCTCCTTTTGATCTGGCAAAGAAACCAAGGTTATTTTCCATCTGGATGATATCGGATTTGAGTCTGTCGATCTGTTGACGGATCTCCGCTT
>JBKCAB010000104.1:0-2346 GCA_046307935.1 Bacteroidota bacterium
GATACTCCCCCAATGGGATCTTCAATCCCTCCGGAAGGTTGTCAAGCTTGCTTGATCAAGCTGCAGGGAAGAAAAAAGCCATTTGCCGCGATAAGCGGGAAATGGGCTTTGAATACTTGATACTCCCCCAATGGGATCTTCAATCCCTCCGGAAGGTTGTCAAGCTTGCTTGATCAAGCTGCAGGGAAGAAAAAAGCCATTTGCCGCGATAAGCGGGAAATGGGCTTTGAATACTTGATACTCCCCCCAATTGGATCTACAATCCCTCGGGTTGTTGCCAAGCCAAAGGATCTGAACGGTAAAACATGACCGATAGAAGGCTGAATCAGCTATCTTTGGATAATGAAAGTGGCAATAATCGGTGGGGGAGCAGCAGGATTCTTTGCAGCACTGAGTGCCAGATACCACGATCCGTCCTCAGATATTATCATTCTCGAAAGGTCAGCCAAGGTACTTTCAAAGGTTAAAATTTCGGGAGGTGGAAGATGCAATGTGACCAACGCCTGTTTTGATAACCGCAGATTGGCGGCTCATTATCCTAGGGGAGAGAATTTCCTCAAAAAGGCTTTCGAACAGTTCAGTGCAGTGTCGACCGTTGAATGGTTTGAAAAGAGAGGCGTGCGCCTGAAGACCTATCCAGATAATTGCATGTTTCCCGTTTCCAATGATTCTCAAACGATTATCAATTGTTTTGTTCAGGAAGCTGTCAGTGGTAAGATCACAGTTAAAACTAACGCACCCATCCGAAGAATAGCCATATGTGAAGTTGGATTTTCTCTTCGTCTCGACGAAGAAGAGCTATATGCCGACAGGGTCATTGTGGCAATTGGCGGTCAGCCCAAAATGTCCGGACTAGTTTGGCTTTCTGATCTGGGACATACGATCATCCCGCCGGTTCCGTCCTTATTTACATTCAATATGCCCGATAATCCGATCCGTGAATTAATGGGAAACGTGGTCGAGAATGTAACGGTGAGAGTTGAAGGGACAAAATTAAAAGGAAATGGACCTCTGTTAATCACACATTGGGGCATGAGCGGACCCGCCATACTCCAGCTTTCAGCCTGGGGTGCACGGATCTTATCCGAAAAGGAATACAATTTTGCTATTCTGGTCAATTGGCTCAATGAGCAAACGGAAGAGCAAGTGCGAAGTGTGTTGCATACATCCGTCAGAGATCATGCTGCAAAAATGATGGTCAACCTGAATCCGTTCCCAGTTACAGGAAAATTATGGCAGCATCTGTTGTGGCGTTCGGGTATTCCGGAAGATTTACGTTGGAAGGATCTTCAAGGTAAAAATCTTAACAAACTTGCTAATACGCTCATTAATGATCGCTATTCGGTTACCGGAAAGACGACCTTTAAAGAGGAATTCGTTACTGCCGGAGGCGTTTCGCTGCTTGAAGTTGACGTCAGGACCATGCAAAGCAAGATCATTCCGGGTCTTTTCTTCGCTGGAGAGGTTATGGATATAGATGGGATCACGGGTGGATTTAATTTCCAAGCTGCTTGGACCACCGGCTGGATAGCAGGTAAGAGTGTCTCGTTAAACGCATAGAATGCTGCATAAATCGATGGATGCTTTAAATATTTTTCTTCATTGACTTGACAAAATGAAAAAGCGTAGTATATTTGCACTCTCGATCACAAACGCTTGTTAAGGCAAGCAAGTGGTTATGGGAAATTAGCTCAGCTGGTTCAGAGCACCTGCCTTACAAGCAGGGGGTCGGCGGTTCGAACCCGTCATTTCCCACTGGAAGCCTTCCGATTACCGGAAGGCTTTTTTTGTGTCTTTTTGTCAAGAAGATCAGACAACAAAAAGAAACTTCCCGTAACCAGAATGGTGTCATTGACAGCCGCTTCACGCCTGACCGAAAGGAGCGCTTTGTGCGCATCATCAAAGATCGAAGCCGTCAGATCTTCCTCTATTTTCAGTCGTTCAAGTCTTTCTCGTTTCATACTCCGTTGTCCGCTGAAAACGGTCAAGGTGACCGCGGCATCTTTAGGAAATAAGCGTACACATGTGTTTACATCCTTGTCTGAACTTGCTCCGTAAAGAATATGGAGCTTCCCTGAATTGATCTGCTGAACAGTTTCCAAAGTTGCTTTCATCCCGGCATCATTGTGTGATACATCGAAAAGCAGCAAGGGATCCCGCTCCATGATGTGCATACGTCCAAAGAATCCCGTGTTTTGATAGATGCGATCGAGGCCCTTTTGAATAGTGGTTGCATCGATGACGCCGAGTTCTATGTCCAAAACTTCCAACAAACTGAGTACGGAACGCAAATTTTTGCGTTGAAAAGCACCAAGTAAAGGAAGTTTATAACGGTCGATCGTCGTA
>JBKCAB010000105.1:0-1777 GCA_046307935.1 Bacteroidota bacterium
CGATCCGTTACACGCAAAGCAATGTACACGATTTTGCCTGGTTTGCCGATAAAAGATATGCTGTATCCAAAGGTGAGGTAACGCTCCCTCATTCCAAAAAAAAGGTGACAACCTGGGCAATGTGGGTTCCTCACAATACCACATACTGGCAGCATGCAGATGAATACCTCAAGGATGGAACGTACTACTATTCTCTTTGGAATGGCGATTATCCTTATAATCAGGTAACCGCCGTAGATGGGACCATCAGTGCTGGAGGCGGAATGGAATACCCCAACGTGACGGTCATCGGAAACGCCTCAAGTAAGGAAGATCTGGAGGTAGTTATCGTTCATGAGGTTGGACACAATTGGTTCTATGGGATCCTCGGTTCTAATGAACGCGTACACGGCTGGATGGATGAAGGACTGAACACGCTGAACGAGATGCGCTATGTTCAGACAAAATACCCAGACAATACGCGGATGTCAGATATGGTCTTGGGTGGACGCTTCCACTTGAATGATCTCGATCACCATGACCTTGGAGATATTTCTTACCGAATGCTGGCCATTTTAGGTGAGGATCAGCCGATAGAAACACATTCTGCGGATTTTACCTCCGCGAACTATGGCGTGATCATGTATCAGAAGACGGGATTGGTTTTCTATTACCTGAAAGATTATCTTGGCGAAGAACTCTTCGATCAATGCATGCGCGCCTACTTTGATGAATGGAAGTTCAAACACCCGCAGCCGGAAGACTTGGAAGCAACGGTTGAACGTGTTTCCGGAAAGAACCTGGACTGGCTTTTCAAAGACTTAATTCAGACCACAGATCACGCAGACTATAAGCTATGTAGCGTTAAGGAAAAAGAGGAAGGAATTCAGGTTAAGGTCAGGAACAACGGACAGGTAAACGGACCGATCGAGGTCAACCTGCTCTCCAAAGGCGAGGTTGTCGCAACGAAATGGGCTGAACCAAGTGACAGAAGCACCACGCTTCAGTTCGATAAAGGTATCCAGTTCGACGAGGCTCGAATCGACCACACCAAAGACATCCCGGAGATCTGGAGATCGAACAACAGCTGGCATAAGAAAGGACTCTTTGGCAAGATTGAACCGCTTAAAATGGAGTTCCTGATCGGTGACAATGAACAAGAGAGAACGAACCTTTTCTGGACACCGGTGATCGCGGGTAACTATTACGACAAATTCATGGTTGGTGCAGCCATTCACAACAATGGGATACCGTTCAACAAATTTCAGTACCTCATTGCTCCAATGTATTCCTTCGGCAGGAAGTCTGTTTCGGGCATTGCTGAGTTGAGCTACACTATTCTCCCTAGGCGTATTCTCAAAACCTCAAGATTTGGTATATCGGTAAAATCATTCAAATATGACAACAATGTGGAGTTTGATCGGGATGGATCATTCGTGGCAATTGCTCCTTATTGGAAAGCAAATATCGGAAACCGTCGATCGAAAAGCCCATTTTCCAGTGAACTCCTTGTTCAGGGGATCAAGAATTTTGACATCACCCCTTATTACTCAGAAAGTAACTATATGGGTGGATTCATTAAATATTCCGGCGACTTGAACTTCACTGATCACCAATTGAACTTCGCGCTGCGCTATGATAAGTCCTATAATGATTATATCAACATGGACCGCCTTTCCTTTGAATCAACCTATCGTGTTAAATACCTCAGAAACAAGATGACGCGATGGTTCGAGATCCGAGGCTACTTTGGTAAGATACTGGATCTTTCAAATCCGAAATATCAACCGATCTATTC
>JBKCAB010000106.1:0-15627 GCA_046307935.1 Bacteroidota bacterium
GCAGCACTGACCACCGCATTTGTTGGTTGTAAAACAGTGATCATAAGCATTCCGCTTGTAGGGTTCGGCTGAATCGTCAACAGGTCCAATTTATCCTCATCCAAACCGACAGAAGTGATCTGCACACATGAACTCACTGCGGAGCAACCATTCAATTCGATTTCAACAGCATAACTACCAATCGTTGTTGGTGTAAATGATTGTCCGTTTGCACCTGCTATTGGTTGGTTACCATTGTTACAATCTACCCATGAATAATTCGCTCCTGATTGAACTGCAGTTAGCGTATTTCCTGTTTGCGTTACATTGGCATTCACAACTGTTACCGTCACTGCAACCCCCAGGCGGTTAATGCTCTCACAACCATTTACGGTTTGCGAGGCGTAATATATTTCATTGGCTAAGACATCAGAACCAGCTAGTGGTGCTCCGCCTATCGAATTTGCATACCAAGCTATTGATGTTCCCGTTACATTTAGATCACTAACCGTGGCTCCTGAACAGAAGGTTTGTGCTGAGGGACCAGATGGAGAAGGGGTATTAATTACAGTAACTGTTTGCGATGCTTGCGACTGACAACCGTTCGCATCAGTAACTGTAACTGTATACGTTGTTGCTGAGGTAGGTGTAACGAATATGGTATTAACTGTACCAAGACCACTGGCCCAAAGGTATGATGCACCGCCGCTCGCAGTCAATGTCGCTACCCCACCCTGACAGATCGATGGAGTTGTTGTCGTGATAACGGCTGTTGGCAGTGCCAGCACCGTTAGTGCTGCAACCTGTGAGCTAAATGTACCGCAGCTTCCACCAACGATATCAACGGTATAATTACCAGCATCTGAGGAGGTCACATTCGTTAAGTTCAAAGTTGAATTCGTTGCGCCACTTATGTTTACACCGTCCTTCTTCCATTGATACGTAACTGTCGCACCCGTTAACGCAATGCTTAATGATGCCGAGCTTCCCAAACATACGGACGTATTTTGAGGTTGTTGGGTAATATTCACATTACCTGCACCCACAGTAAGCGTTACACTTGCACTCATAGCTTCATTACATCCTGGGCTTAAAATGCAATTATATGTGCCGGCATTGGATACTTGTGCATTTGAAATTTGTAAATTGTTTGTATTCACGCCGGATATACTTCCTCCGTTAGACAATGGAGTTCCGTTGAATGTCCATTGATAATCAAAGGTGCTACCCATGTCAGGCGTCAGAACATTCAGAGATAGGTTTGCTGTTTCACCCGAACATACGCTTTGGTTTTGTGGTTGAGTTGTAATTAAAAAAGGACTTGTTCTTAATGTATTGATTTGTGCAAGCGAAAGTACAGCATTGTAAAAACGTACTTCGTCAATAAGACCTGAAAATGGTTGATTTCCGGTAGTCAAAATTCCTTCAATCCCTGTATTTGCATAACCATTTCCTATATAGATGATATTCGAAGCACCGGGGCTAGGTATACCACCCATCGTTGCAACTTGACTGCCATCTAAATAGGCAGTTTGGGTATTTGTAGTGTAAACCAATACCAAGTGGTGCCAATTGGTGTCAACTGTAATTCCTGAATTCCAAGCAGCACCGCCACCCTGGTACATCCAGCCTCGTAGGACACCATCAGAACCGATGTAAGCAAGTGGATTCCAATTACCGGGAGATGCTTGCTGATAGCTCAACAACATACCTTTACTTGAAAGAGAGCTTCGCTTGAACCACATTGAAATTGATTTGTTTTGACCATTTCCCAAAATAACTTGTCCGGCTGGTGCGGCAATTGTAACAGTTGATGATGAACCGTTAAAAGACATTGCGGAATTTGCCTGATTCAATCGATCATTCACGCTTGTTGTAGCTGTACCTGTTGCATTGTAATTATTTCCGGTTGCATCAGCACTGCTGCCATTATTTAAAGGGTAGTATGCTATAAGATTACTGATATTAATAAGTCCGGATTGAGTAATGTTTTCTGAATTAAAACCGACACCACACGTTGAAGTGACTTCTACACTGTAGGTAGCAAAATCGCTTGAAACCAGGTTAGCGATTTGCAAGTTTGCAGAAGTTGCTCCGGAAATATTCCCCCCGTTCGTTAAGTTAACTCCATTTTTCTTCCATTGATATCCTGTAATGGATTCTCCGGGATTCGCAACAAACGAAGCCGTCAGGTTCATTGTTTGTCCCTGACAATAGATAGTTGTACCTGTAATATTTGACGATAAAAAGCAACACGATTTCCCATTTACCCAATTAGATGTTGAACCGTTTAATGCAAAATTCAATAACGTACCATTATTGTTGTTTCCCGATTGGTCCGATAAAGTTGTAATTCCTGAATTGTTAGCTGCAGCTACTCCTTGGTTAAAATTGTAGGATACTTTTAATCCCGCACTGTTCACAGTTAAGCAGTTATAACTGTCATTAATCTCAGAGGCTGATAGTGCGCGGCTGTATATTTTAACGTTATCAATTTGTCCATTAAAGAATTGAACAGTTGTGTTACATCCTATCTGGAAATTGTTAGAGGCGGGAGTAACGTCCAGGGTTATTGCAGGGCCAACAGGCTGACCGTCAAGATACATCTGCGTACCATCAGTGACACCTATTTGAAAGCGAAGCGCGACATGATGCCAAATACCATCATTTAAAGAAACATTGTTGTAAGTTGTTGCTCCTTGCGCGCCTCCTCCCCAAACAAAGGTGCTTAATTTATTATCTATTAAGAATAAACCATAATAACCTGAACGTACTACTATTCCTCTGTATCCGGAGTTGTCAAACGAAGTCTTGATCCATGCTTCAAGTGTTCCGTTAGTTGTTATGCCAGTATGCGTAGCGGCAGGTAGATCAACTTTGTCATTAATCCCATCAAAATAGAGTGAATTCTGGTTTTGTGCAATTGCCGAAATGGAGCAGATGAAAGAAAAGCTTATTAAAAATAGTCTTTTTATAAATTTCATGATTTTTGATTTACAAGTTACACAGCTAAATTACCGTAATGATAAACCAATCAGAAAATGGTTTTGTAAACAGTGTACTTGAATTTGTAAACGGTAAAAAAGCTAGTCGCTAATTCAGGGAACTTAGTCCTCTAACAGTTGGATGGATCACTTAAGAATATCTTGAATTGCCTGCTTCCTTTCCCGTGAAACAGGGATTTGCACATTTCGCTTGAGGGTAAGATATCCTCCCTCTGATTTTGAATAGTTGGTTACAAAATCAAGATTGACGACGAAGGAACGGTGTGTCCGAACAAAATTTGTACTATCAGCCAGGGCGCTTTCGAAGTATTTAAGGTTTTTGGAAACCGTTTTCGAGCGGTTGTTGACACAATAGATCTTTACATAGGAACCATCTGCCGCAAGGTATTCGATCTCCTCAAGTGGTATGTATTCAAAGCCATTTTGCGTCGGGATACAAAGTACCTCACCGCGCTCCTCGCGCAGATTCTCTGTGAGGGCTTTCAGACGGTTCTCATTGTCCCTGTTCTTTTTTTCTTCCTTCAGTTTCTCTACCGCTTCAAGCAACTGATCCTCCTGAATGGGTTTCAGCAAATAATCAATAGCCGAAAGGCGAAAAGCTTTTAAAGCGTGGGCATTGTATGCTGTGGTAAAAACGACATTTCCCTTAAAACTGCGTTCAAGCAAACTCTCAGCAAGCTGAAGCCCCGTTTTACCTGGCATTTCGATGTCTAAAAAAACGGCATCCGGCTGCTGGTAGTTTATAAGCTGCAGACCTTCCTCCACATTTTCCGCCTCACCAACCTGCTTTACATCCGGAGCAAGTTCCATCAGCATCAAACGCAACAGCTTTCGGGCTTGTGCCGAATCATCAATGATAACTGCTCGAATTTCAACTTTTTCCGACATGAATACGAATGATGACAATTGTTCCTATTGCTTCCACTCCTTCAAATTTATCTTTAATTTCAACGCCTACGACATCCTTTCGCTCATGATTTAGTAATTGGATCCGCTTTTCCATAGCTGAAGTCGCAAACGATTGATGTTCTCCACGATTTTCGGCATTGATGAGCGCAGATGCTTTTCTTCCGATACCGTTATCAGCGATTTTGATGGTAAGTAACTCTTCCTGATCGTCAAATTGGATTCCGATCTCAAGACTTTTTGGTCCATTCTTATGACGTAATCCATGTTTAAAAGCATTCTCAACATACGGTTGAAGAAGTAGCGCAGGCATCTGGATAGCCGATGTATCGATACTTTCATGGATCACCAGATCATATTTGAAGTTACTTTGCAGTAACATTGCTTCCAAATCGATATACAACTCAAGTGTTTCAAGCTCCTGATCAAGGGAAACTTTTTGCGCAGAACTTAACTCCAATACTTTTCGAACCAGATTGGAGAATTCACTCAAGTATTTTGCCGCATTCTTCTTGTCGTTTTCATATATATACCCTTTGATCGAATTCAAGACATTGAATAGGAAATGTGGATTCATTTGCGCTTTCAGTACATTTTGTTGTGTCAATCGTAACTCATTTTCCAATTTCAGGCGCTCTAACTCTCTGATCTGCTTCATGCGGATACCTTTCAAACGCCATCGAAAACTACCCAAAGCAAGCATGAGTGTCGTGAGCGTGATCACTACATAGAACCACCACCGTTGCCAGAAAGGCGGATTGACATAAAGTTTGTAAACAATAACATTTGCTGAGTCTTTTCCTGCATGGTCGATCAGTTTCAATTCAATCGATATATTCCCGGTTGGAAGTGATACAAAATCGATCTTCTCAACCTGACCTGGCACTTTGATCCAGTTACTGTTGTATCCTTGAATGCGGTATGCGAACTGATAATTGCCATTCGAACGGTAGCTAATACCATCGGCGATGAGTGATAGTTTGTCTTTGTAATTAAGTTCGATTAGGCCTCTATTATTCACTTTGTTGCCATTGATAAGCACCTCCCGTGATAAAATCCTGGAACGTACGTTGTGCTTCCTGAACAAAGAAAGAGGAATCTTTTGCAAGCTTTCACCAGCCGCCCAGCAGTTATTTCCGGAGAATGCGATTGATCGAATATTATTCGATGCCAATCCACTGAACCTATCAAAAAGCACTTGTTCATTGCTCTCTGGATCCAATACCAATATCCCTTTGTTACTGGCCATGTAAAGCCGGTCGGCATAACATCGAACTTGGGTAACGCGGATATCTGTTTCCAGTTGTATAATCTTTTTAATCTTTTTGGTTTCATCAATGAGGTAGAGTCCCCCGTCAAAGCAATAGGCATAAATTCGGTTCCTTTTCTCATCTGGACAAATGGAAATGATCTGTCGCCCTTTCAGATATTGACTTCCTATACGGTATGTTCTACCGCTTTGAATGATCTCTTTGATACCGCTGTTAGTGGCGGTGTAGAAAGATGACGAAAATGGAGATTTACAAATATCTCTGTACCAGTCGGAATCAACCATGTTTTTCTGCACCAATGGCTCATTCACTGAGCGGGTGTAATAAAGTCCTTGTGAGCTAAGAAGGAAGTATCCTTCCGGGACATGAAGTATAGCCTTTATGGGTCTTGCCTTATTATTTACCAGCTCAAAGTGACCATTTTTAAAGATGAACAAGCTGCTCAGTTTATTGAGATAAATACAGTTGTCCAGTGCGTCGAAATAGAGTGTTCCCAGATCGGACAGCGGCTCATGCCTGATCTTTTGAATTGCCCCGGTTCTGATGTTCACCGTAGAAAGAAAACCATTTGTACCCCCCAAAAAAACGGTCTGTTCGTTTGTGCATACATGAGAAAACTGCTCAGTTTTCCTGTTGTCATCTACCGATTGCCAGCTTTTCACTTGCATGCTCGGAATGCGTACAAGGCCATTATGTAAGGTAGTGAACCAATAGTTTCCCTCTTTGTCCTGGATTCCATAGGAAAATGAGAACTGATCGTACAGCAACTCTGTTTTTCCGGACCTAGGGTCATGCAATACCAGACCGGAATAGGTTCCTATCCATAATTTACCATCTTTGGATTCGAATACGCAGTTGATCTTTTTTCCTTTTAAGCAGGATAAGAGCTCTTCATTGTTATAATCTCGGTATGATCCGTTTTTGTATTGAAGGATAAGTTCTCCTGTGACACTCATGAACCATGGTTGACTGGAAAATCGGGATATCATGATGGTCACGTTCATAAAGCGACTGTCAGCAAGAACTCGTTCTATTTTTCCCTGTTTGGAGCGCAGAATTTGATTACCGTTATGGTAATAGATCGTTCCATCTGGATTTGAGATTCCATGTGAGGTATAATTCATGCCATTCAGGTAGGAATAGTGCTTTTCTGAATTGACGATCGATATCTTATCAGTGCTTTCGTCGAGTTTGAACAACCCATCGGATGAGGTGATCCAGATGTTTCCATTGCCATCATCTGCCAGTCCATTGACAACACGGTTCCAGTTTTTTAAAACATGTATACTTCCCTGTTCCACATAGAAGAGTTGGCGGTTGAAATTGTAGGCATAGATTCGCCCGCTTGTCTTACTTTGAATAATACCTGTTGCCGACCGTGCTGTTAGTTCGGATGAAGTGTAATGTTTGAAACGGATTCCATTGAATCTGAACAAGCCGGCGTCACAACCGACCCAGATATATCCATCTTTGTCCTGATGCACCCAATACATTTCATTGGATGGGGCGCCATCTTCCACGGTACATAGAAAGTATGGGGGATTTTGTGCACTGGCTGAACCGCTTATAAAACAAATGCAAAATGTGATCAGAAGCTTAACGACAGAGCTCATGTGATAAGTATTCAGCGTTTTCTCGTTTGTTTGAATTCGATAAATTAGTGCGAACCCCTTGCTTTGAACTCACAACTCAGCAACAAATGCTTTCCGGGAACTTTCGTCTCTTTAAGGCGATCAACGAGGCGTTCCACACTTTCCAGTCCGATGTGATATACAGGTTGTTTCAAAGCTGAAATAGGCGGATCCATGTGATCAAAAGCGATATGGTCGTCAAAGGAGATGATCCTGACCTGTCCTGGAATATTGATCCCATTGGTTTTCAGCGCGGCCACCAATTTCAGTGCGACCGGATTGTTCAGAGGAAGGAAAGCGTCTGTTCCTTTTTTAAGTTCAGAAAGAATGATCCCGTTCGTGTCTTTTTCATTTTCGGGCAAGTGTACAGCTTCAAATTCGATGTTTTCTGCACCACAAGCCTTTTCTGCACCAAAGATCCTGTTTTGTATCGAATCGACTCGCTCTGCATGTTGAGTCAGCGCAACAACGCGTCTTGGTTTCACTGAAAAATGACGAATGAGCTTTTGTGCTTCTTTGGTGTTGTCTATCCCAACAAAATCGGCATGATCATCCCCCGGACGATCGGCAAATACTACTGGAATATGCGTGTCATCCAGGATCGGGATCAAGGCGTCGATCGTGTTGCACGGTGAAATGATCATCCCATCGATCGAGCGTTGTATGAGCTCGCGCATGAGGATCTTCTCAAGTTCCTTGTTATCGTTGGTATTGACGATCAGCGTGGAGTAACCTCTTTTGTAAAGTTCCTCCTGGATCGTTTTACATAATTCCGCATAAAATGGATTGGAAATATCTGCAAGCACCAGGCCGATCGTTCTTGTTTGACCTTGACGAAGGCTTTTGGCGAAGAAATTAGGCACATACGCCAGCTCGATCGCTTTTTCCTTAATAATTCGCTGCTTTTCTTTGCTGATGTTGAATTCATCACCCCGATCGTTAAGGACAAATGATACAGTAGCCTTTGAAACACCGACTGCTTTTGCAATATCCTCAAGAGAGGTTTTTTTCTCCCGCATCAGGATTATTTTGGAAGTTTGGCCATTATGGTTTTGTATTCAATCGCAAAGTTGTTGTTTCCTGCACAGCCCAATGTGATTTTTGAGTTCTGGAAGTTTTCTACTCTGTTTCCCGGGTCAGGGTGAGTACTGAGGAATTCCGGTGGTTTTGGCCCACCCATGGCCTGGATCTTTTGAAAAAAGCCTGCTCCTCCGTCAGCATTGTAATCAGTTGGACATAAGTATTTCACAGAACAGTCATCCGCTTCTGTTTCGTGATTCCTGGAAAATTTCAAACCGATAAGGGCACCGGTCACTTGCTTGAGTGCTATCCTGTCACCTGCTAAAACGTCCAGAAGGATTTGAACACCAAACATTTGTGTCATTTGACGTGTAGAATGTCGCATATCGGCATGCCCCATTTCATGTCCTAGCACTCCTGCTAATTCCGATTCATTATCAAGGAATTTAAGAATTCCCGTGTAGATATAAATATACCCTCCTGGTGTGCAAAATGCATTCAAAGTAGAATCATCATGGATGATCCGAATGCGCCACGAGAACTCATTTTTAAAATCAACATTTCCGGCATTCAGCAGTTTGTCGCGAACACCGTAGACATAGCGGTAAACATCCGAATGTTTCACAGAATCGAGTATTGGATACTGAACGGGATTCGATTCGATCTCTGCAGCAACCTGCGCCCCAAGTTGTTTGTCCTGATCAATAGTGAACAGATTAAATCCTTTACCTTTATTCTTATCGTTGACCATTCCGCATCCACTGATGATCAGAAAAGCAAGAGATCCTACAATAAAACGTGTGTGTAATGTTCTCATAAATCGTCTTTATGCAATTGGATAAAACAGGTTGACAAAAAATGTACCTGTAAATGCCAGGCTCCATCCGGTATATACCTCGAAGGGTGTATGCTTTTTCAAGTACAGTCGTGCAGTGAGTGTGATCCCTGACGCTAAGATCGGAAATACAAGTGTCCAAAACTCATACTCCATGTGACCCCAGGAGTAGGCAAAAAGAAAGCCCGCCAGAATTCCTGCCCCGCCGGCATGTAAACTGATCTTGATCCAACGGTTGATCAGCGCGTAGCTGACGGTAACAAAAACGCCTGAAAGGGGCAGGGCGTAAACATATTTTGGCAGAACGCCTCCTGGTGCTTTCTGCAGAAACAGGAAATACAGCATCAAACAATACACGAGCATGATAAGCATGGGAATACTTCTTTCGCGCTTATCTTCCATGTCGATGGTACTGATAATATTCCTTTTTTTGAGGATTAAAAAGGATAGGCCGGGCGCTACTGCGCTGAAAATAACGAACATTATCAGAACGGCGAGTTTAATGGAATCATTGATAAGATAAAGACAATCTTCGTTGAGAAGGTAGTCCTGATCACTGGGAACATACAAGGCAATCAACAGTCCATAAACCGGCATTAAAAGTGGTAGAAATACCCACGAGGCGATCTCGGAAAATACTTTCATCAGAGTTCTTTCCTTAGTCTGGCTACAGGTATGTTCAATTGTTCCCTGTATTTGGCAACAGTTCTTCTGGCGATGTTGTATCCTTTCTCTTTTAGCAGCTCCATCAATTTTTCATCCGTCAAAGGACGACGTTTATTTTCGGCTTCAATGGCATCGGAAAGAATCTTCTTTACTTCACGGGTTGAGACCTCTTCACCTGTATCTGTCGACAGCGATTCGGAGAAGAAATACTTCAGCGGGAAGATCCCGAAGTTCGTCTGTACATATTTACTGTTGGCAACACGCGAAATAGTTGAAATATCGAGACCTACGATCTCCGCAATATCTTTCAAGATCATCGGTTTGAGGTTGACCTCATCACCTGACCTGAAATAATCAGCCTGGTAATTCATGATCGCACCCATCGTAAAAAGCAAGGTCTGCTGTCGTTGTTTGATCGCATCAATGAACCACTTGGCACCATCTAGTTTTTGTTTCACGAACATTAGTGCTTCCTTATCTGATTTCGAGGTCTTGGCTCCTTCGGCATAGAGCCGAAGCATTTGTTCATACTCTCGACTCACTTTCAGATCGGGGGCATTCCTGCTATTTAGTGTGAGTTCAAGCTGTCCTTCATACTCCGTGATCATGAAGTCGGGAATGATCTGTTGATGGTTCTTTGCCGATTCCTTCATGGAGCCACCTGGCTTTGGATTCAGTCGCAAGATCTCATCGATCGCTTCTTTCAAATCCTGGTCTTCGATCTCGAGCTTCTTGGAAATCCTGTCGTAGTGTTTTCGGGTGAATTCCTCAAAGAACTGCTCCAGGATGACTTTTGCCGTGAACTTAGTAATGTCACCGTCCTGTTTTCTGGTGATCTGTAAGATCAAACATTCTTGTAAGTCCCGTGCACCAACTCCTGCAGGATCCAGCTCCTGAATGATTCTCAGCACGTCTTCAACCTCTGCCTCTGTGGTATTCACGTTCGCACTAAAAGCCAGATCGTCAACAATGGCATCAAGATCCCTTTTGAGATAACCTGATTCGTCCAGGTTTCCTATGATCGTGTCAGCAATGATGAACTGGACCTCGTCCATATCGAGCAAATGAAGTTGCTCGGTTAGGCGTTCCTGAAATGATTGTTCTCCTGAGAGCGGAACCACCCTTTCTTCATCGTCTTTACCCTTATTGCTTACTCGTGTCTTGTAATCGGCAATATCATCATCGATGTAATTAGCGATATCGATATCGAGGTCGCTGTTTTCGAATTCATCGTCCTGGTCCTGAAAGTCATCGCTTTCGTGGTCATCCCCTTCTTCCAGCGCAGGATTTTCCTCGATCTCTTGTTTGATCCGCTGATCAAGCTCGATGGTTGGTACTTGCAACAACTTCATCAGCTGGATCTGCTGAGGAGAGAGCCGCTGTTCAAGCTTTTGAGTGAGATGTTGCTTAAGTGCCATTTACAGGATTTGAAACCGATTAAATATAGTGTTTTATTTAAAATTCAGCATTCTGTGGTGTGCGCGGGAATGGAATTACGTCCCTGATGTTAGTCATTCCGGTCACAAACATGACCATCCTTTCAAATCCGAGGCCAAAACCTGCATGCGGCACTGTTCCGAACTTGCGCGTCTCCAGATACCACCATAATTCTTTTTCAGGAATGTGAAACGCTGCACACTTTTCTCTCAGGATATCGAGGCGCTCTTCCCGTTGAGATCCACCTACCATTTCGCCGATCCCCGGAAAGAGAATGTCCATTGCTGCAACCGTTTCTCGACCGGGTTCACAATCGTCGTTCCTTCGCATGTAAAAAGCCTTGAATGAAGCCGGATAGTCCGTGATGATCACAGGCCGCTTAAATTCTTTTTCTACAAGATAGCGCTCATGTTCCGACTGCAGATCGGTTCCCCATTCTACCTCGTACTGGAATTTTTTCTTTTTGTAGTGGTTTGAATTTCGAAGTACGTCAATAGCTTCTGTATAGGTGATCCTTTTGAAATCATTCATGGTCACGAACCTTAGGCGTTCGATCAAGGAAAGCTCATTGCGTTCATGCTGCGGTTTACTCTGTTGCTCGACAACTTCGCGTTCATTCAGGAAGTTCAGGTCATCTGCACAGTTATCCATGACGAACTGACAGATGTATTTGAGCATTCCCTCCGCAAGATCCATGTTATCGTGGATGTCGTTGAAGGCCACTTCTGGCTCGATCATCCAGAATTCTGCCAGGTGACGGGAAGTATTTGAATTCTCCGCCCGAAAAGTCGGTCCGAACGTGTAAACTTGTCCCAGCGCCAGGGCGGCAAGTTCCGCTTCCAACTGACCGGATACGGTGAGATTTACGCCTTTACCGAAGAAGTCTTCTTTGAAATTGACCGATCCATCCTCATTCAATGGCGGATTCTTTGGGTCAAGGGTAGTCACTCTGAACATCTCCCCGGCGCCTTCTGCATCAGAGCCGGTGATGATCGGGGTGTGGATATAATAAAAACCTCTTTCGTGAAAGAATTTATGGATTGCATAAGAAACGGCATGACGGATCCTGAAAACTGCACCAAAAGTGTTCGTGCGAAATCTCAAGTGTGCCTGCTCCCGCAAGAATTCCAAGGAATGCTTTTTGGGCTGCATGACCGTCTTTTGAACATCATCAGGGTCTGCTTCACCGATGAGCTCTATGTGCTTCACCTGAAGTTCAACCGCCTGTCCAGTCCCCTGAGATGCAACCAGGATACCCGTCAGTCCCACTGCTGAAGCAGTATTTATCCTTTTCAGTAAAGCTTCATCGAATAGCTCAAAATCGACTACAGCCTGTAGCGTGTTGATCGTTGAACCGTCATTGAGCTGAATAAACCGATTGCTTCGAAAAGCTCGGACCCATCCTTTAACAAGGTAGTCTTCCCCGAGTTTCGGTTGATTCAGAATCTCTGCGATCTTAGTACGTTCCATTTTATAAATTGTGCTTGGTAAAATTAGTAAGAATCGCCATGAAAAAACGAAGGCTCGAACATCAAAATGCCCGAGCCTTTCAAATTGATCACTTTGATCATCACATTTTGATGATGATGAATTCAGTTCTTCGGTTTTGCTGATGCTGCTCTTCGGAGCAGTTTGACTTAACCGTTCCCTCACAAGGGCAGTCAACTTTAAGTTTTGTTTCGCCGTATCCTTTTCCGTAGATCCTTGATGGATTGGAGATCTTCTTTTGGATGTATTCTGCTGAAGCTTTGGCTCTTTTATCAGATAGCGTTGTATTCGATGCAATACTTCCGCGACAATCCGTATGAGATCCCAGTTCAATCTCCATGTTGGGGTAGTCATTCATCACCTTTACGATCTTGTCCAGCTCAATAGCTGCATCTTTTCGGATGGTAGCTTTACCCAAATCAAAGTAGATCGGTTTAATGTCGATGATCGTTGCAAGATCGATCCCAACTTCAACTTTTGAGAGCTGAACATCCATAAGTTCATGAAGATTGATCATCCCCGGCTTGTTGATCCCGATATTCAAAGTCTGTGATTTAGACAAATAGCCTTCACGTGAAAGGGTGATTTCAAGATTGAGATTATCACCAATTTTAACATTCTCCAGCGAGACGCTTAGGGTACCACTTGCCGGTGTTGAACTGTCGAGCAGTACTTTCCCTGTTTTGGTATCCTTGATGACCACTGCAACATTATCCAGAGGTTGTGAGCTCGCTGCGTCTGTAACGAGGCAAAGAAGTCCAAACGCCGGAGTTCTGGATAAATCACCGTTGGCAGTCACTGCAGTGGCATTATCTGCTATCTCTACAGTTTTGTTTTGTGCGTCATAACCAGGGTTACTGAAAACCAAATTGTAGTTCTTTCCCGGGTCAACAGCAAAGGAATAAGCACCATTTGGATCAGCAGTTACGGTAGCAATCGTAGTTCCTTTATCATCCAGTAAGGAAATCAGCGCATTTGGCAATGGGCTGCCAGTTGCCACATCCGTAACCTGGCCGGATAGAACTGTTTTGAATACAAAAGGCTTGATCAGTGTAAAGCTGTAAATATCATCTCCACCGAGCCCCCCATCTCTATTCGAAGATACATAACCGGATTTACCATCAGGCAGGAAAGCAAGTGCAAAGTCATCCCATTGACTGTTTATAACAGGGCCGCCATGCTGAATAGCGCGAACCTTTCCATTTTCATCAAGCTCCGCAACAAATATATCCAGCCCCCCAAGACCAGTTAATCCATTCGATGCAAAGAACAATTGACCTTGAGGTGAGATCCAAGGGAACATTTCCTGACCTTCTGTATTTACGAGAGATCCAAGGTTTTCCGGTTTTCCGATTGTGCCATCCGTTGCGATGGAAGCCTTGTACAGATCCGCTCCACCTGAACCACCCGGCATGTCTGAAACAAAATAAAGCGTCTTACCATCCGGAGACAGTGCCGGATGTCCAACGGAATAGTCCTTTGAATTGATATTCAGTTCGCGAACATTGGACCATTTACCATCAGTACTTACGTCAGCAATAAAGAGCTTCAGGTTTTGAATTCCTTTGGCATCTTTTCTTAGCTTACCTTTCTGAAGATTGTTCCTGGTGAACAATACACTACGATTATTACTAGAGAAGCAAAGCGGGCCTTCGTGGTATTTTGAATTCACCTTTTTGCCCAACCTTTGGATCTTTCCATCACCATTCCGAGCGTAAGTGTACACATCCAAAAAGGATCGACCATTCCAGCCATACGCCCATTTTACCGGGTCAGTATCTCTGGAGGAAACGAAATACAGCATATCCGCATCACTTCTGTAATAACCGCCAAAATCGGCCTCACTGGTGTTAAAGCTTACTTTGCTCAGTTCAAAATGCGGTGAGGTATTGCGGATGTTTTCGAGGTAATTCTTATTCTTTTCAAAATTCTTTCCGATCAGCGTACCCGCTAATTTTTGGTCGTACTTCAACATCCATGAATCAGCCTCTGTATACTTGCCAAGCTGCTTGAGCGTTTGAGCATATGTCAAATAGTGCTCGGCTTCGATGTCCAGAGCTGATTGAAAGGCTTGCGCATAATTTTCTGCTGCCTTGACCATTTCACCCATTTTGAAATAACTCATAGCCAGCTTCGCCTTGAGTTGGGGACTATCGCTTGATGAACCCTTTAATTCCTCATAGAGCGGAATAGCCGAATGATAAGCGAGAAGGTCAAAATACTGGTCAGCTTTCTTCAGCTTACCCGATTGTGCCAATAAAATATTGGCTATGAACACTGATACAATAGTGATGGAAAACTTAAACATAATTCTGTTGGTCATTCGTTAAAAATAGCGTGTCGAGCGGATACCATCCTTGCGGAAATTGAAGTCATATGAGAGCATTGCCTCAAACGTTCCACTATTATAGCTACGGATCGCTTGTGTACTAAAGTCGCTCGCAATGCCTATGCGGAACTGATCGCTGATCTGATACTGAACGAATCCTCCTACTGCAGCGTTATGTCTATACAAAGCTCCAAGCCATAACTTATCAGCGTAGATTCCGGCGACACTCAGATCAACGCTCAATGGGGCACCTGAGGTAACCTTGATCTGTGATGAAGGGCGCAGTTTCCAAAGTTTAGAAATAGTGAAAACACCACCAATGATTCCGTAATAGTGTCTTCTTTCCAAATTGGTCGTGCTGTTCCCTCCGTAGCTATTCTCCAGGATCTTTGGTGTACTCACACCAGCGAAAAAATGTGGAGTATGGTAATACACACCAGCGCCTACATTAGGATTGAACTGGAATCGGCTGTTTTGAAGAAGCTTTGGATCACCCACCTCGGTAGTTACCAAGTCAGCGGTCCTGAGATTGATCATGTTGAATCCGCCCTTCAAGCCAAAGGAGAGCTTTTGAACTTTGGTCAGTTCTACCGTGTAGGAGAAATCCGCGTAAAACATCGTCTGATTCATCGGGCCGATCTGATCATTGACAGCAGTAAATCCTAAGCCAACGGACTCATAGCGTAGAGGAGAATGAACGCTAAGTGTACTTGTTCTGGGGGCACCGTCAAATCCCACCCATTGTTCCCTGTGCATACCGATAATACTAAGCATATTGTTGCTGCCGGCATAAGCAGGATTGACAAAAAGCATATTGTCAAAATACTGGGTGAATTGAGGTTCCTGCTGTGCGATCACCTGTCCCGCGGTAAACGTCAGTGCGATCAGTACTATATTTTTTTTCATCTTATTCATCTTAACGATCAATTAGTTTATTAACGCTGCAAGTAAATGTATCCTTTAAGAACACCGTACTCAACAGTGCCTGTATCGAATAGATAGTAGTACGTTCCTGTTGGCAATTCTTCACCACCAACATTCAATGAGTTAGTTGAGTTAC
>JBKCAB010000107.1:0-8784 GCA_046307935.1 Bacteroidota bacterium
CAGCATCGCCGATCAAAAAATCCTTGTAACGATCATTTGGTGTACGTGAAACACAGATCACCCGATCACCCGACCGCTGAAGTCGTTCTTTTGTTTCCAATGCGATATCCGAATTCGCACCAATAAATAGATATGTTTTCATACTGAATAATTCTCGGAACGCACAACTGTTTCTTTCTTTGATTTATTTCACTAATTCAGCGACCAAGTTAAACCCACACCCGTAGAACTCAGTGTTAAACGGTCCATGATAGGACTTAGCTTGTTGTTTGCATGACGAACATGGATAGCATGTGCTGCAATGTCGAAGAGGAACAAAAAACCGCCCTGGAGGAGTAAACTGTTTCCGAAACCATTGAACTGATCACGCTTTTCCAGGTTGTATTTCGCTTCATTGCGCAGAAGGAATCCTGAAGTAATATATGCGATATCAAGCCCCGTATTTAATAGAAAAATCTTTTCGGTTCGATGCTGATCTCGTATGCTCTGAGCTAATGTCATTGAACTGTTCATTTTTTTAGCTTTGATATAGCCAGGAATAGCAAGACCTAGGTTGACGGTGTTCCACATGACATTCATCTGATGGAAGTAACGCGCCTCTCCCGGTTGGGCAATAGCCCATCCAATACCGCTCCCGACAAAATTAACTGATGACCAAGAGCCTAAGGTCAACATCAGCCTCTGATCTATCTTAAGTCTCTCCGAATTATAGGTTGTAAGTTCCTGCGCTTGCAGTGAACCTGCAACAAAGATAAGTAAGACTAACACTATCCTCATGTTTCCTTTTTTTCTTAACAGAAGGTAAACCCTTTTTGTTCGTTCTTGTGATTAAGCTATGCCTGAGAGGATTTCTAATGGTTGAATCATTATTCAATTACCACACATGCTCTTGACTGATGAATTTCAGGAAAACAAAACAAGGCACCCTGACGGAGGTGCCCTAAACACTTGAGAAGAAAAAATGCTGAATGTGTCTTAAAACTGCTGATTCAATGAATTCTATTGCACTATTACGATTCGGGAAACATGGTCACTTGAACTGTTCTTAAGATAGTAGATCCCAGGCTGAAGTACAGGAAGAGCGAACAAAATACTGTTCTGGCCTGAATTCAATTCTTTTTCCTGACTCCATACAGTGTGTCCTTGATTATTGAAAAGGGAATACACCACCTTGTCCTCTTTTTGGCTTGTTGTTGTTAGTACGAACTGGTCCTTCACCGGATTCGGATAAATGCGGTCTTCATCTTCAACATCACAGTCAAGTGAAACAGGTCCGTACAATTTCGACACGCCATCAATATCAACTTGACGAAGTCTGAAAAGTTCGATTGCAGAGCTACTCTTGCTGCTAACAGAAAAAGTGTAGCTGATCTCAGAGGTGCTGTTACCGGCTGCCGGTACCTTGCCTGCTTCATCCCAGTGCTCACCATCTGTGCTCGTTTCGATAATGAAGTGATCCGAATTATGTTCAGAGGCTGTTGCCCACATCAGTATAGGATCTCCTTCGTTACAAATTGCCTCGAAATAAACCATTTCAACCGGTAGTGCGGAGATGAATTCGAATGCACCGATATCTCTTTGTGAGTCTCTCGTTAAAGTACGCTGATCAGTAGATGGAGGCGTAACAGTATATGCACCGTACCCGTGGGCTGTTGAATTTCCTGCGTTCAGGGCAACACTTGAACTAGAGATGCTCAAAGTACGTGTACCGGTGGTAGAACTGTTATCGGCCAACTCAGATGCGAGACCGAGATTTGCCTGCTCACCAGTTATCATTCCCGTGCCAGATAATGTCGCATTGCTGCTGTATTCAACGATGCTGTTAACCGCATTGACCATTGTCCCTGAAAAAGCATCAGAGGCGTAGAGGTCATTGGATATTGAATTTCCGGTGTTGTTGGCGATGAGTGTATTTTTTATATAAAGTTTATAGAAATCATACGCGGTTTGGTTTGGAGTACCCCAAAGAAGTCCACCCGCACCAAGCGTCGCCGTATTGTTCGCGATCGTAGTGTTCGTGAATGTAGCCCAATTCTGATACCAGATGTTAATTCCTCCTCCGTAATTATTGGTGCTGTTCCCAAAGAAGGTACTGTTGGTAACAACCAATCGCCCAAATCGTTGTAATGCCATTCCGCCACCCACAGAGGCATAACTGTATGGGTAACTACTTCCAAAAGAAGATGTAGCTGAATTCGATGCAACAGTGGAATTGGTGATCGTAACGGATTGTGACTGCTCACCACCGGCTATTCCGCCTCCGGAATAAAGCGTACAGGTGCACGAATTTGAACTTACATTTGAGTGGTTGATCGTAATTGTGGAGGCTTCACGCAGATAAACTCCTCCTGCCATGTAAAATTGATTGGAAGTGACACCGTTGGCATCATTTTCAACCACGTTTACATAGTTTAGGATCGCTGTTCCGGTGATTGAGGAACAAGGATAATTGCCACAGTATGAACCAGCAAGTGTGAGTCCTCCTCCCAATTTTTCGGCAGTTACTTTTCCGTATCGGATCGTCAGGTTCTCGAAAGTAATCGTGCGGTTCGCACTTACAAAGAAAACACTTCTGTCGGCAACGCCTCTGGTTGATGCCGCCTGGAAGAAAGTGAAATCCCTCCCTTTTCCGCGAATGGTCAGATTTTTATCAAGGATATATCCCGTCTGGGAAACATCACCTACCTCAGTAGCATCTGTCCATGTGAAAGTTCCGGTTGCGTCGATAATATCTCCCGATACAGCTAACGAATAAGCTTTGTGAAAAGACTGATAGGGCAATCCTGCTGATCCGTCGCCGGAAAGATCATTTCCCGTTGAACTGTTGATGAAAATGGTGGCCGCGTTGCCCGTTGTCTGAAACAGCAATGCCCCTAGGATGATTAATAGCATTTTGCCTTTGCTTTTTTGGATGCGTGTCATACTGAACTGGTAAAGTGATTTCATAACGATGTGTTTTGGGTTGTGAATGTTCGTTTTTGTTTCTTGGTGCTAAATTATTTTGGGTAAATCTTACAAGTGAACTGAAACAGATCATTCATGCTATAATTACGTGTATCTGCGTAATGATGAAAAGGTAAATTGTGTTAACGGTCTCGGTAAAAATGAAAGGTGGCTGTTTTTTTGTATGTAATATGAAACAAAAACGGGAGGCTTATTTCCTCCCGTTTGTCTTTATGTGTTGTTGTATTTAGTCTTTGATATCGATATCTAATTGCATGAAAAGCACAGTTTTGTTGGCTGATACGAATGCTTATTCGAATGTAACCTGTTCCAGTCCCATCAGATACATCCGAAGAATATCGTTGGAATTGAGTGTTTCAGATACGGTCACATTATCCGTAGTTTCATTCAGTCCGAATACACTGTATGTGTTTTCAAAAGAATGTGAACGCAATTTTTCAAAATCCTTCAAAACCACCTTACCTTCTTTTATCTTGTTCTTTTCACCGTCGAAAACATCGATGTTCAATGTGACTTTTGGTTTCACCTTTGAAAAACTTTCATTTCCGAAACTGATCGTTGTGCCACCTGAGGCGGCTATGTAACAATTGATCGAAATGTAATAATCTTTCTTAACAGTTTTAATGGCTTTATTCAAGCTATTCGCAGGGAGGTACATCAAATGCTGGGGCAATGCGGCCATGATCAACTTCTCTTCAGGCATCAAACTGCTTACCTCTGACTTCAATACGTCTGACATAAGCCGCTCACTGATCAATGCGATCGTGTCCGAAAGTTCCTTAGGCATCTCTTCAATTGTTGCAACGTTGAGTATCTTGTGATCTTTATTCTGGACTGCCGTCTGAGTTGTCAACTCATCGTCGATGCGAAAAGCTAGGTTATAGATCACTCCTGTTTGGGACAACACGGGTTCACCGAAAAACAGAATTAGGGCAAAGATGAACAGACTTCTTTTCATAGTTTTTTATTTTTACACCTCATTAAAATATGTAACCAAAATTGAACCAAAGCAAATTAACATTAAGAATACAAACATTTTTCGAGAAAACATGTATGGCCGTAAATTTAACCATGAAAACAACCGTATTTTTTTTACTCCTTTTTTCATTGCCTCTGTTCTCACAAACGAATGGAAGTTTACCGCATGACGGCAGTACGAGGACATTTGTATACTACACTCCATCTACCTGGACAGAGCAGCAACAACTTCCTTTAATGATCGTCCTTCATGGGTTAACTCAAACCGGTGGAGGTGTTATGGATATCACACAGTTCAACGATCTTGCCGAACAACACGGTTTTGTGGTAGTGTATCCCGATGGTGAGAATTTCGCCTGGAATGCAAACATGAATGTTACGGTCTCCACGGCCGATGATCTTGGTTTCATTGAGGCGCTCGCGACCTATTTTCAGAACAATCTGGGGACCGATCCGGCACGGCAATACCTGGTAGGTTTTTCCAACGGAGGATTCATGAGTCACAAGATCGCATGCGAATCATCCATGTGCTTTGCAGCTATAGCGACTGTTGCGGGGAATATGAGTGATACCACCTTCGCAGATTGTGCCCCTCAATTTACACCGTCAATTTTGCACATACACGGTACGGCCGATGGCGTTGTTCCTTATAATGGTGGCGTTGGAACTGGAGTTTCTGTGGATCAGGTGATGGAGAAGTGGCGTAGTTTTCTGAACTGCAATCCAGATCCTGTATCGATCAATATGCCGAATCAAAACATGTTCGACTTATCTTCGCCGCAGCGCATAACTTGGCAGAATTGCTTGAATGATCTGGAATTGATCAAAATAACGGGTGGGGGCCATCAGTGGCCTGGTATTCAAACCCTTGTGGGAGGTGTCGGCACCATCAACTTCGATTTCTACTCTCCGGAAGTGATCTGGGAATTCCTAAGCGGGAAAGCTTGTCCGTCATCTGCACTAGTTGAAGATGAAAATATGTTCCTCACCTATCCCAACCCGGTATTGGAGATCCTTCACCTACCCGGATCATCGGAATGGTACTGCGAGCTGACGAATGTACGAGGAGAAATCGTCCTAAAAGGGAATTACATCCATTCTATTCCCCTTGCAATGTATCCTCCCGGGATCTATTTCCTGAAAGTTAGCAGATCGGACCAAGAGGCAATTCTTAAGATTCTGAAGCAGTAAGTGATCAAAAATACTTGATGCACGCATCCACAGGAATGGTCGACTCATTGATCACTGCGGCACTGATGTCGTGAAAAACCCAGCCTGACGGACAGCTCTGACCGTTGTAGATATACATGACCATACACGGCTGTGTTGTCCAACAAGCATCAACAGGTGTGACTCCCCAAATCTGAACATTGATCTCGTGCTTCGTCCAGCCAGAAGGACATGCCTGATCGTTGTTAATGTACATTACCGCGCCACCACCGCCTGTCGGAGGATTCGTCCACTGCACACCTCCTGCACCGTTTGCAGTCAATACTTGACCTGCGGTTCCGGGAACAACAGGTAATTCAAGCTCATTCGTCGGGGACGAATCTGCATCATTGATACTTACACTTCCACCGCCGTTACTCAGTGTGACTGTATTTCCTACTTGCGAAAGTGTTTGAGGGATCCCAACCCCAGGCTCTCCCTGTGGACCCTGAGGACCGATTAGAGACGCAATAAAATCTGTCTCCGTTCCAACATTTCCCTGAGACAACCAAATCGAATACGCACTCGCTCCGTTTGCGCCGACTGGCCCTGGAATTCCCTGAGGTCCAGTTGTGCCTTGAGGTCCTTGGGGTCCTTGCTCTCCCTGTGCACCTTGCGGTCCCGGCGTACCCGAATTCTCGGCATACAAAGCATATGGAACACTCATCATTTGTTGCGTTCCCATTACAACGTAATTACTTCCACCGGAAGCATCGGCAGCCACTTCAAGATAATAAGGCCCTTCTCCCCAGTTGATCGAACTAAAATTACCCAGGAGGACAGTGCCATCACCGACGACAACATTCACCAAACCAATGTTCGTGGTAGTTTCCGTAAAGCTTTCCGAATAAACAACCGATCCACTAGGATCGCCCTGCAAAATGTTAAATCTTAACCCAACATTTGAATTGTTCACCGTTGAACCGTTGGGATTACGGATCACAGCCTGGTAATTGATACCCTGTGGCGCTTGTGCCAGAATGGTGTTCGTGATAAAAATCGTTGCAAGAATAATAAATCTCTTCATAGCCAATAATTAGTCGATTTTTAAAATCGGCATTCTTCCAATCTGTTTTATTTTGTCTGTTAAAACCAGCTGGTAATTGCCGGGGGAAATCCCGGAAAGATCGATGGAGGTGCGCAGATCGTTCAGACTAGAATTGTGAATCAATCTACCGGAATTGTCATAAATGAAGAGTTCAAGCTGACTTTTCTCATCTATTTCCAGCGATATCTCACTCAAGAATGGATTCGGATAGACCGCAAACTCAAAATTCGCCAACTCAGAAACAGCAACCACCGGCTCTAAAATACCGATCTTCCTGCGTAATGGTTGCTGAAATCCCTGCGTAAAAACATAGGAGGATCCCAAAGGGAGTGCGGCAGTAAATGTTTCGCCAAACGTAAAATCGATCATCACTCCTCCTTCCGTAAAACGATCTCCGCAGGTCGATAAAACCCGATTCTGGATATTCAACTGAGCATTTACAAGGACGCAGTTGACAAAAATTGCCATAAGGACAAGAAATTTCATCGAATCATTTAATAATAAGAATTACAAAATGAAGATACGAATTTTGTGGCTCTCTCGGAAATCACATCAATTAGCGCTCTTGATAGGGATAGTTAAAGAAACCCGAGCCCCTTTCTCGTTGTCAAATCTGACAGTAGCATCGATCTGCTCGGCAAGGGATCTAATGATCTGTACCCCATAGCTACTCAGAGAATTGATGTTTGCCAGTTGGTCTGAACCTATCCCCTGACCATTATCTTTGATCACCATAGTACAGAATTGCCCAACAGTTTCAACATTGATCGAAATGCGTTTTTCATCACAGAAATCAGCCGCGAACCCATGCTTAAGACTATTCCCGATACATTCCATGACGATAAGACCTATTGGAATAAGTGTACTAATATTTGCATGGAACAAGTTTGAATGCAATTCAAAATGAACATTGTGTCCTTGAAGCAGAGGTCGTGCAATTTGATTCAGGTAGGTGCCCGTATCGATCGTTCCAAAGTCCTCCGACCGGTAAACTGCCTCATAGGCCAAAGCAATCGCATTCGTGCTCTCCTCAACTTCCGAAACATCGATCTTCCCATTATTTTGTTTCAATCGGGCAATACTTTGAAGTAGCTGAAGGTTATTCTTTACCCGGTGATGGACCTCCGCTAGAAGAACCTCTTTTTCTTTCAATGCTTTCGTTAATCGCAGCTCCTGTTCTTTCATCTCAGTAATGTCAATATGTGAACCGCACATCAACAAAGGCTTACCGTCCAAATCCCATTCAAAAACTCTTCCCCTGTCGTGAACCCAAACCCACTGTCCATTCTTATGTAACATCCGCGAATGAAAATCGTAGAATTCTACTTCCCCTCTGAAGTGTCTTTCCAGCAGGGTGTTGGAAACCTTCAGGTCATCAGGATGAGCAAATTTAACCCAGGTGTCAATACTAATCGGCCCAAGTTCTTCCAGCGTGTATCCAATGATCTCTGCCCAACGATTATTGAAATAGGTTTCTCCGGTCTGAATATTCCAGTTCCAAACTCCAATTCTGGTCCCTTGAATGACCAATTCGTTCAATATATCCGGCAAACGTTCCATTTGTTTGAGGTCCGAAAATTAATCTATTTATTGCTCAAACCGGCGCATCCGGCTCATATAAATTCAGTGCCAATACTTTTTGGTTGATCCAAGGCTTTCTCCCTTTATCATCCACTCAATCGGGGGAGACAAGGTAATTGAATAAAAAGGAAAAACTACATTTACAACTCAACTTCACATGCATGTCCTTTCCGAATATTTCTAAAATGCTTCTGTTTAGCATACTCCAGTCAGTAATAGTGGCTCAAACTACACCGCTTTCTACCTCAGGACCCAATATCATTGATGCAGATGGAGATATTTTCATCATGAAAGGCGTGAATTGGTGGGGAGCGAATGGGAGCCTGATACCTTATTCCAATGAACACAGTAAAGGAACGAATACGCATTCCATGCCTTTCGGACTGCACGTTCAGAAGCTCAACGTGATCGTAAAAGTGATAAAAGAAGCAGGCTTTAATACCGTTAGATTACCGTTTTCCAATGAAATGCTACACGATAGAACTAAAGCGGAGGCAGATTGGGTTGGACCGAACCGCAACCTCATTGGATTAACGCCAATTGAAGTCATGGATTCAGTAATCGATGTATTGACTCGAGAGGGACTTTTTGTATTGTTAAACAACCACTCTACCACCACGCACTGGTGCTGCAATTATGATTTCAACGGGTTATGGTTCGGACGAAATGACTTTTACTCACAGACTACAGCAGATTGGATAAGCGACTGGACCATGCTTGCGCAGCGCTATGGGAATAATCGGCATGTTATCGGTGCTGATTTGAGAAATGAAGTAAGACCAGCGCGTGGAAGACGGCTGCCCTTACCCAAAAATCCCAACTGGGGGAAAAAGAATAAACGCGATTGGCACAAAGCAGCAACTCAGGCCGGAAATGCTATTCATCAGTTCAATCCCAACTGGCTGATCGTTGTTGAAGGGATCAATGCCCGTGTCCACTTCCTCTCCAAGTTGACATTCCCACTCTTGAAGCCGGTGAAGAAACGCCCTGTGAAGTTTGAAGTT
>JBKCAB010000108.1:0-622 GCA_046307935.1 Bacteroidota bacterium
TGCTTTTGCACTGAACGTAGACCCGGAGGTCGTGCGTCAGAACAGAATTCTTCAATTTACCCGAGATGAATTCAACGAATTCCAGGGTTTGATGAGAGCTCAGCAATGGTTGATGCACATCGGATTATTCAATCGAAACAACAAGGAAAGTCAATACAAAATCACCGGAGACTTCAGCGTCTTCGGTACGAAGGAGTATTTTCACCGGTCTTCCTTCCATCAGGTTGAACATTTTGTAAAAAGCAAGATAAAACAACTTTCACTTACAGATGATGTAAATTGGGAAACCAATCAGAACAATTGGCAAATCGGCACCATGACCAGCTACGCATGGTGTTCTGTGTTTCCTAAAAATGCACCGTCAAAGAAAATTTTAGCATTGAACTTGACCATCCACAACGATGCGCTGTTCACCGGTTTTCTTCCTGACTGGAAAGATTATAAAAGTATAGAAAGCTATGGTCTTTTGTTGAATATTTTCATAGAACATCTGAAGGATTTCACAGCAGAATATAGCTCAGACCTCAAAAAATATCCACAACTGAAAGTGTGGGACAGTCTGAATAATTACGGGCAGTTTTCCCTATTTGAGTTAAGCCAAAATTCGCCATGGTATTTGGAC
>JBKCAB010000109.1:0-311 GCA_046307935.1 Bacteroidota bacterium
TAACTCCTCCGCAGCCCTTGCAGATCACTGCTACGGTAGGTAACGCAACAAGCTTCGGTGGAAATGACGGTTTCGTGGACCTCACTGTAACCAACCAGACAGAACTCTCTTACTTCTGGTCTGCACCAGGAATGCCGGATGTCACCATCATGGACCCAAATACTGAAGACCAGAGCGGATTGGCAGCGGGAATCTACGCGGTGACCATCACAGAACCGAACGGCTGCGAAACGTACAAAAGATACATCATCGGACAGCCAGACGGAAGCATAGACCCATCAGTTCCTTCCTTTGTCCCTAATATGGACTCT
>JBKCAB010000110.1:0-2807 GCA_046307935.1 Bacteroidota bacterium
AAATGGCAAAGTATGTCATCGGGCAACACGAAATGGTGGAATTGCTGATGACCGGGATCTTTTCGAACGGACACATCCTGCTTGAAGGGGCGCCGGGAGTAGCAAAGACACTCGCCGCCAAAGTGCTTTCCAAAGCGCTTGATATTGATTTTTCGCGCATTCAGTTCACTCCTGACCTGATGCCTTCGGACGTCATCGGAACGAGTGTTTTTAATATGCGGGATTCTACTTTCACCTTCAAAAAAGGGCCTGTTTTTTCCAACATCGTTTTGATCGATGAGATCAACCGGGCTCCGGCGAAAACCCAGGCTGCATTGTTCGAAGTGATGGAAGAGCGTCAGATCACTTACGACGGAGAACTTTATCCGATGAGTTTCCCTTTCCTGGTGTTGGCCACACAGAATCCGATCGAACAAGAGGGAACTTACAATTTACCCGAGGCACAACTCGACCGTTTCCTGTTCAAAGTGAAGATCGATTATCCGGAGCTGAAGCAGGAAGAAGAGATCCTGCGTCGTTACAAGAACAATATCCGTAATACCGATCTTAACGGAGTAAATCCGGTGTTTTCTGCCGATGAGATCAAGAAGGTACAGGAAATCGTTGAACGCATCATCGCTGAGGACAATCTTCTGCAATATATTGCGGCAATAACGCACAAAACCCGTAATCACGGAAAAATCTATTTGGGAGGATCACCACGTGCGTCGTTGTCTATGCTAAAGGCATCCAAAGCGTTGGCAGCAATCCGAGGACGTGACTTCATTACACCTGAGGACATTCAGTTCGTTGCTCCACACGTGTTAAACCATCGTCTGATCCTAACTCCGGAGGCAGAAATGGAAGGAATCCGAACAGAAGATGTGATCTCAGACATTCTTAAAACGATAGAAGTTCCGCGATAAATGCTGCTTTTCTCATCGACATATCTTACCAGACTGTTCTTCTTCCTCTTCAGCGGATTGGTTGTACTGTTCGCGGCTTCATTCGCCATACCAACACTCTTCTCCGTTGCAAGCGTCGGAGTGATCGTTCTTGTAGCGATCAGCGTACTCGATTGGCTGCTGATCTTTTCGGGTCGCGAACCCTTGTCTGTTGAACGAAAACTGTCGGACCGTATGAACCTAGGGGATGTCAACCACATCAAAATAACGGTTAAAAACACACAGCCACAGCCAATCAACTTTACTATGTACGAAGGGTATCCTGTTGAAATGCAGGAGCGGGAAAAATCGTTTCATGGTTTCCTTTTACCTGGTTCCGATATCCAGTTTGCTTATGATTTTATACCTAAAACCAGGGGAAAGTATGCTTTTGGAGCTGTTTTCTTCGAAATCGCATCGGTATTCGGACTGGTTAGCCGAAGATTTGTGGTGAAGCTTGATCGTGAGGTGGCAGTTTATCCCTCCGTTCTACAAATGAAGAAATTTGAGCTGCTGGTATTCCAACAACAGCGGACCAGCCAAGGGATCAAGCGGATCAGAAGGATAGGGAACAATAGCGAATTTGAACAGATCAAAGCCTATGTTCAGGGTGATGAACCGAAAACGATCAACTGGAAGGCAACCAGCCGAAGGTTCGATCTTATGGTCAACCAATACCAGGAGGAAAAATCACAACACATTTTCTGCATCATTGACAAAAGCAGAAATATGCAGGTCACCTTCGATGACATGACCGTTCTGGACCACTCCATCAATTCCACCTTGGTATTCTCGAACATAGCACTGAGAAATGGTGATAAGACAGGACTGATCACGTTCTCTGATAAACTTGGGACTTGCCTCCCGGCCAACAGGAATTATGGTCAGCTCAAGAGGATACTGGAAGAATTATACGATCAGCGAACGGCATTCCAGGAACCGAATTACGAACTGCTCTTTCAAACCATCCGGCGTACGGTCAGCACGCGCTCACTACTGGTCCTTTTTACCAATTTCCAAACAGAGTTTGCTATGCGAAGAGCATTGCCAATGTTGCGAAAGATCAATCAGCATCACTTGCTGGTGGTTGTTTTCTTTGAAAATACCGAGCTGCAGGAATACGCATTTCAACCGTTGAGAAATACTTCTGATGTGTATTTGTCGGCCGTTGCTGAACGGATGATCACATTAAAGTCAAAGATGGCACATGAACTGAAGCAGAACGGCATCCAAACGATCCTGACCAGCCCCGCTGAACTTTCGATCCAAACGATCAACAAATACCTGGAGCTGAAGGCCAAAGGCGCCATCTAGTACAAATAAAAAAGCCGGCATCTGCCGGCTTTACGATTCAATTCTTTGCTTATTTATTGAACGTACGTTGACACTGTTTCCAATGTTCCGTCCACATCCTTCAACTTCAACTCTTTGTTCGCCAAACGAACGATCTCAGACTCAGAAATGTCACCATCCTGGTCAGTTACTATCAATTTGGTCTTGTCATCGCTGAATTTCCATGTACCAGCATCCTCAACAGAAAATCCTCCAGATGACCATTTAACAATGTAAGCACCATCTTTCTGAATAGATACTGTTATAGTAGCTCCTGAAATATCCTGAGCTGTTCCGTTTACCTTTACTTCAGATAAGGTCCACTCACCGGTGATACGCGCTTTTTTGGATAAGAGAGAAAATCCAGGTCCTTCCTCGTACTTACCACAAGAAGTCATTGCAATCGCTGTTACAGCTAAAAGTGCAAAAGCACCAAGTCTAAAAAGTTTCATAATCAGTTCGTTTTTATTTTTACAAAAATAAAGACTAAACGATGCTTTTCGACACGCTAACAAGAATTTAACGTTCATTTTGCGTTGTCCTATTGAGCCC
>JBKCAB010000111.1:0-4791 GCA_046307935.1 Bacteroidota bacterium
TAATTTCAACGATTACAAAGGCGATCGAAAGGGAGAGTGGTCCTCTGGGAACTTCATCAGTCCGGTGAAAACTGGCGGAACGATCGAGGATCTGGAAGGTGTCTGGGTGGAAGGAGCCACAAAAATCGTCATTGAGATCACTAGGGTGCACTACACGGATGAGAGTAGTTGTGTGCAGTGATTGAACAAATCTACCCTAAAATTCATGAGTCAATATTCGCAAGTAAAATTGCGAATTAAATTATTCCAAGAAATTATTTTGGATACGTCATTGTCATAAAAAACTTGAGCATCTAATCCAAAAAGCAACAAAAACGAGTTTTTTTAAAAAATCCTGTTACTTTTTTTAAATGTTATCGTTCTGCTAAAAAACACGCTGATCAGCCTATGGACTATTGCTACACTACAACTATTTATTTACTCTCCAAATGTAGCAACTATGAAAACGCAGCTTCTTCTTATTTCCGAGCAATTCCCTTACTTTAAAAGCATTGCTCTTCGTTCTTTACCGGCCCGTTACCGTCACCTAGCTGAGGATCTTGCCCAGGATGCTATCCTGAAGGCCATGGAGAACATCCATAAATACGATCCTTCCAAAGGCAACTTCAAGAGTTGGTTGTTCCGGCTCACGCAGAACCTCTGTTTCGATGCCATCCGCAAGATGGACAGGTTGCCATGTATCCCGATGCACCCTGCTCAGGCCGCCTTTCCGGAAAAACAGCATGATCTTGACCGCGACAACCTTCAGGCCATCCGCAGAGCGATGAAACACCTTTGTGCACGGGACCGAGAGCTGATCACATACCGGATCCTCTTCGAATTGAGCGGGAAGGAGATCGCCCAGCTTACCGGAATTCCCGAAAACCAGGTGAACGTCTATTTTCAGCGTGCAAAGAACCGCCTGAAGAGTATTGCGAGGGAGGCCGCGTAATACGCCCTTTTGGTAATTATTCTAACGATTATTTTAGGTTATACAGTTGCTGAAACTTTTTAAAGTTGGCTCATTTTTCGCACCCTTTTAATTCAATAACCATGAAAACACTAACTGGATCAGTAGCGGTGATGTGTGTTATTTTTACACAAGCCTTATCTCAGCAATATGAGATGCTGATGAATGAATTAACCATGACTTTTGCCTACACTTTGAACTATGATTCGCTCTACCGTTCAAATTTTGGTGTGCCTAAGGAATTCGGCGCAGGAAATGAAAATAAATATGTCGTTGACTTAAACACAATGATGTGTACGCACTATGTAAATGGGAGATCGCACGGGGAAGCCAAATTGCTTTCGTTTTCGGAGACCCCTTCTCAGTTGCTGTTTTCATTTTTGGATCACGGCAAATTGTCAAACGAAGATTTTGTACGGTATGGGGTTTACAACAAGAAACCCAGAAAGGATGAACCAAGATTCGTGCTCTATTATTTAAGTCCGATCGACAAGAAAACTACTGTTTGCCACTTGACGAACAATTAAGGATACTCAAAATCCGAAAGTTGGGTTTGCTCCTCTAAAAATGACTAAGGATCCTAAAATAGATAAAAGGCAATGTATAGTTCTTAAAACTCATGATTATGAGAAAGTTCATTTTTCTCGCCGTGTTGACATACAATGGCTATGTTAACGGACAATCAGCAGAAGAGACCAAAACGGTCGATCAAATCATAGCTGCTTTCACATCTGTCGATGACATGATCCTTACAGCGGAGAGATTAGAGCAACTTTACACGGATTTATCTGATTTGAACTACAATCACAGCGTCCTATTGTCGCTCAGCGCGTATGGAGTGATCGAAACAGCAAATATTTACGGAGATAACCAATTATTGCCATCCTCGGAATTTTTGAAGGATGCCATGGAAAGTTTAATTCGTGTTTCAATTGATTCTTCCAACCTAACGAGTGAAACAAGGCACCATTCGAATACTCAGATCGGTATTTCGGTCTGCTTCAGGAAGGGAGGGGGGAATTTGATACGAACCAATCTGAACATACACATGAGATCAGGGGTGATCGTATGGATCGATGAAATGACTGGTATTCCGGTTGCTGAATTGTGACTATCAACTCGTGTGATAAAGTAGGATCAACTATTCATATAATATCATAAATCATGACAAAGTATTGTATCGCTGTTGCTTTTTTCGGCTCGATGATAGGCAATGCACAAACAGATGAGTTGGATCCAAAGATCTTAAAGGAAGAACAAGCGACCGTTGCCGAGATCATTTCTAATTTTTCAACGCTTGATGGATTGTATTTTGATCAATCGATCGAACAGCATTTTTACAATCAGGTGGCAGGGTTTAATTATCTGTATTTCCCAAATGATCCGAATTCCGTTCTATTGCATCAGGTGGTAATTGACTCATTGGGAGAACTGCGCGAATCGAACAGCAGTTATTGCTCTGCCAATTTATTCCGGGACAAGGAAATGCTTAAACAAGCAATAGGAGGCCGGATCTTCGCTGTTGAAGTCGATACGACTTTGTCGAATACGCTGAACCGAAAAACATACAACTACAGCTTCGCGATCGGATTGGTAATCGACAAAAATGGGAAATTGGAGACAGTTGACTTCCTATTCACTATTTCATACGGTCGAGTTGTGATGTTGCAGGTCATTGAGCGCCCTTATTACGTTTGAGGCAGCTGTATTTCTTAGTTTGAGCATTCGGCAGTTGGTGGCGAAAATTATTTTTTTTTGAATTTGATGTTATTCTTCCCCCATTCTGTAGTTATCCGTAAAAAACCAAACATGAAAAGCGCTCTAATACTCCTTATCCCACTCATCGGGATCATTACTGCGGCGATACTGCCGGAGGATCGTGAAGTAAAGTCTTCCGGGTTGAAAATACTTTGGAAGGCGAATATCGGACGAACCACACACCGTACAAATGTTGATTTTTTGGGTGATCAGCTCGTGATCGGATCGAATGGATCTCATTTCAATGATTACATGCTGGAGGATAACAACGGCATTTTCATTTTAGATCCTAAAACCGGAAAACACCAGTTGTTCTTTGGTGGTGAACAGTTTGGTGACATGGATGTAAATGGTTTGAAGGTGATCGATGACAAAGTTGTTTTCGCGAACGACAATGACGAGATCCTGTGCGTTGATCGAAAAGGAAAAACGGTTTGGCGTGTTCCTTTCTCCGGTGACGTTGAGCACGAACCGACATTGCTTCGTTCGGGGGCCAGGGATGTGCTGGTCTTTGCTACGGAGAATGGTGAACTCAGAGCGGTGGATCCTTCAGACGGTAGCACGATCTGGCAGCATTTTCATCCGGATTTCGATGGATGGAAAGAGGGGGATAACCGAACTTATTTCAAGATCCGAGCACATTTCACCTCAGGAAATATTTTCTTTGATCGCCCACTCACCGTGGATTTGGATCGCGATGGTGTCATTGATCTGTTGTACAATGCCAATTACTCGACGCTCTACGCTGTTTCCGGGAAAAGCGGTAAACTACTTTGGTCTGAACAACCCGATGATGAATACGGGAAAATGGATAACGGAAGGCAAAGCCCTGTTCTTTTTGCCACTGCAAAGAAAATAGGATTCCCTCGTTACAATGCGGAATCAAAGAAGCAATATTTCACGTTGATGAACTTTAACGGAAAGATCGAAAAGAACATCGAGCTATCCAGCTGGGCCAATGCTTCCTTGTCTCATGCATCGGATTGTTTCAATCTTTTGGACAGGTCCATTCAAATGGAGGGGGATCGTATCATCGAATTGAGGCACGATCGTCCGGATCGTAAAAAAGAACCGCTGTTCAATGCGTACACGGATGCACAGGTCTCCCAGCAGACGGTCAGACTGAAAGATGAGGAGTGTTTTGTTATGCTGTACCAGTATTCCAACGGAATGAGTTGTTCAGCTGTCGCAATCATCGGAAAAGAAACAGGTAAGATCCATTTCACGGAAAGGTTACCCATGGTTTCCGAATTTACACCGTTCATAAAGGATCTTGACAAGAACGGTCAATTAGACATGCTCATCGGTGGGCAGGATGGCATCTTGTATGCCTTTGAATTGAAGATACCGGTTAATGATCTTGTACAGCAATAAATTTTTGGTCATGGAAAGAAACAATAAAAAAAGGGGGTTGCGAATTGGCGTTACCGCTACTATTTTACTCGGCATTGCAGTTATCGCCGGTTATATTTACCTCACCGCTTATCCGTCAGGGATTCAGCCACCAATGGGTCGAACGATCGGTTTCAGTGCGTTCGAGTTCGACGCAGATCAGGGATGTGAGATCCATTTACCCACCGGATCGCATATCACGATTCCGGCAAAATCGGTCGTTAATGAAAAGGGGAGACCGGTGCATGGAAAGGTGCGCCTCAAGTTCAGGGAGTACCATACACCGGAAGATATTTTTCTCTCCGGAATACCTATGCAACGATCAGAAGACAGGGATGCATACCTTCAATCCGGTGGCATGTTCGAGATTCGTCTGGATCAGAAGGGCAAACCGTTACAATTGAAGGCAGATGAAGCCGTATCCGTTGATCTGGCGAATTATCGCAATGCGAATGTCGGTGATGATTTTAAACTGTATTTCCTGACGGATGATACCGAGTGGGATTCGGGCCGAATGTTCGAGACCGTTCCGAATTTTCGCAGGGATACAGCCTTGACCAATTTACAGCCGCCGCCCAGCGCACCGATCAACCCTGTTCCCGGAGCGGACGAGCGGCTGTTCGGACTTCAGTTCGATCCCCGAATGTTGCCTCATTTAAAGGCTTGGCGGAATACTACATTTGAATATCTAA
>JBKCAB010000112.1:0-5067 GCA_046307935.1 Bacteroidota bacterium
GGAAAATACGGATGCGTTATTGATCTGCACGGAATGGGGAATCTTCCGTAATCCGGATTTCGTGCGCATGAAGGACTTAATGAAAGATGCTGTCATATTTGACGGTCGTAATCTGTTCGATATTGAAGAAATGAGTGAGAAAGGATTCTATTACAGCAGTATCGGACGCGAACTGATCAACCCTGGAGCATGAAAAAAGTATTGATAACCGGTGCAGCCGGATTCCTGGGGTCTCATTTGTGCGAGCGCTTCTTGAAAGACGGTTACCATGTGATCGGAATGGACAACCTGATCACCGGACGTTTAAAGAATATTCAACATTTATTCAAGCTGGAGAATTTTGAGTTCTATAACCACGATGTTTCCAAATTTATTCACGTCGCTGGCGAGTTGGACTACATTCTGCACTTTGCCTCACCGGCGAGTCCGATAGACTATCTCAAGATCCCTATCCAGACACTGAAAGTAGGTTCTCTTGGTGTTCACAACTGTTTAGGTTTAGCCAAAGCAAAAGGTGCACGTATTCTGATCGCTTCGACTTCTGAAGTTTACGGTGACCCGTTGGTCCATCCTCAAAATGAAGATTATTGGGGAAATGTGAACCCCGTTGGACCACGTGGAGTGTATGACGAGGCCAAGCGTTTTCAGGAGGCGATTACGATGGCGTATCACAATTTTCATGGACTGGAAACACGTATTGTGCGTATCTTCAATACATATGGTCCGCGCATGCGTCTCAATGACGGTCGTGTATTACCCGCATTCATCGGTCAGGCACTGAGAGGGGAAGATCTAACCGTGTTCGGTGATGGATCACAGACACGATCATTCTGCTATGTGGATGATCTGGTAGAAGGGATCGTCCGTTTACTTCACAGCGATTATGCGTATCCGGTGAATGTTGGAAATCCATCGGAGATAACCATTGGTGAGTTTGCAGAAGAGATCATAAAGCTGACGGGTACTTCCCAGAAAGTTGTTTACAAAGAGCTACCGGTCGATGATCCGAAACAGCGCCAACCGGACATTACCCGAGCCCGCTCCATTTTGGGATGGGAACCGAAAGTGGATCGTGCAGAAGGATTGAAGATCACGTATGACTACTTCAAAAGTTTGTCCAAAGAGGAACTCATGCAAACAGAACATTATAATTTTGATAAATACATTATTCGCTGATGAGCTTTTTCGCACATGAAACCGCCGTGATTGATCCGGGTTCTGAGATTGGTGAAGGAACGAAGATCTGGCACTTTTCGCATATTATGCCCGATTGTACGATCGGTGAACGCTGCAATATTGGGCAGAATGTCGTAATTTCTCCTGGTGTTACGCTTGGATCCAATGTGAAGGTTCAGAACAATGTTTCGATCTATACCGGGGTTGTTTGCGAGGACGATGTATTCCTTGGTCCGTCAATGGTATTTACAAATGTTACCAACCCACGAAGTGCAGTGAACCGAAGGGATCAATATGCCAGAACTACCGTCAAAAAAGGCGCCAGCATAGGAGCAAATGCGACGATAGTTTGTGGACATGATATCGGGGAGTATGCATTTATCGGTGCGGGAGCTGTTGTAACGAAGGATGTGCCGCCATACGCATTAGTAGTTGGTAATCCTGCCCGCCAGCTTGGTTGGGTTGGAGAATACGGTCACCGTCTGGATTTCAATGCGGAGGGAATTGCTGTATGCCCCGAGAGCAAGCAGGAGTATCAGCTGAAGAACGGTTTGGTTTCAAGGATTAAATAATAAATTTGACAGCGTAAATATTGACCAAAGGTCACAAAGACATTCGACATGATCAAACAGGATCAAAAAATACGATTTGCAGTAGTAGGTGCCGGACACATCGGGAAACGTCATGCTGAAATGATCCGCAGGGATGAAGAAGGTGAACTTGTTGCGATGGTCGATGTGCGTTCAGTCGCAGAATGCGGTGCGGAAGAATACAACGTTCCTTTCTTCTCTTCGATTGAGGAGTTACTTGCTTCAGATCTCGACTTCGATGTGGTCAATATTTGTACTCCGAACGGACATCATGCAGAACAAAGCCTTATGGCACTTGAAGCTAAGAAACATGTGGTTTGCGAAAAACCAATGGGACTGACGAAAGACAGTTGCGAAAAGATGCTCTTCACTGCTCTCCAAGTTTCCCGACAGGTATTTTGTGTAATGCAAAACCGCTATTCGCCCCCTTCCCAGTGGATCAAGGAGCTGGTAGAGAGTAAAAAACTGGGAAAGATCTTCATGGTCCAGCTGAATTGCTATTGGAATCGCGATGAGCGTTATTATAAGCCCGGTGGCTGGAAAGGCACAAAAGAACTTGACGGCGGTACACTTTTCACCCAATTCTCTCACTTCATCGATATTATGTACTGGCTCTTTGGGGATATTGACAATATTCAGGGAAAATTTGCCGACTTTACACACCAAAACTCAACTGATTTTGAAGATTCCGGTTTTGTAAGCTTCGATTTTGTGAATGGAGGTATGGGCTCCATCAATTATTCGACAGCAGTCGCTGACCGTAACCTGGAAAGCTCGATTACGATCATAGGAGAAAAGGGAAGTGTGAAGATAGGCGGACAGTATATGAACGAAGTGGAGGTATGCAATATTCCAGGCTATGAGATGCCTGAGCTGGCGCCGACAAATCCTGGAAATGACTACGGTGCATACAAAGGGTCCGCCGCCAATCATAATTATGTTATTAAGAACGTGATCGACACACTGAAAGGAAGAACTTCGGCTACGACCAATGCTTTGGAGGGGCTGAAAGTGGTGGAGATCATTGAACGCATCTATAAAGTACGCAATGAGCAACTTGATCTACGATAAATTACTGAGAAAAGAGGCTAAGCTGGCTGTTATCGGGCTGGGGTATGTCGGATTACCGATCGCTCTTGAATTCGCAAGAAAGCTGAAAGTAGTCGGTTTCGACATCAATCCTGAAAGGGTTGACATGATGAAGAATAAGATCGATCCAAGTAATGAGCTCGAGTCTGAGGCGTTTGATGGGTGTGACATTCATTTTACAGCGGACATTTCCGAACTTCGGGATGTTGAATTCTTTATCGTGGCAGTTCCTACTCCTATTGATGAAGCCAATTTGCCCAACCTCAAACCATTACTGGGAGCCAGTTCAACTGTCGGTAAAGTCCTCAAGAATGGCGATTACGTAGTGTTCGAATCTACTGTCTATCCGGGGTGTACAGAGGAGGATTGTATACCGGTCCTTGAGGTCGAATCCGGTCTTAAGTTCATGGAGGATTTCAAAGTAGGTTACTCTCCGGAGCGCATCAATCCCGGGGATAAGGAGCACACGCTAAGAAATGTAGTTAAAGTAGTTTCTGGATGTTGTGATGAATCCCTTGAGCAGATCGCTAAGGTCTATGAGCTGGTTGTGGATGCCGGTGTGCACCGAGCGACGTCTATCAAAGTGGCGGAAGCTGCCAAGATCATCGAAAATACGCAGCGTGATGTCAACATTGCACTCATAAATGAACTTTCGATCATTTTCAATAAGTTGAAGATCAATACGTATGACGTACTTGATGCTGCCGGTACCAAGTGGAATTTTCTTAAATTCTCACCAGGACTAGTGGGAGGGCATTGTATCGGTGTCGACCCGTATTATTTGACTCACAAAGCATTGCAGGCAGGTTACCATTCCAAGGTCATTACTTCAGGTCGATACGTCAACGATTCAATGGGTTTTTACATCGGAAAGCAGACCGTAAAGAAGATCATTGCGCAAGGCAAGCACATCCAGGATGCTAAGGTTTTGGTGATGGGAGCTACGTTTAAAGAGGATGTAAGTGATATCCGCAATTCGAAGGTGATTGACGTGGTGAACGAACTCAAGTCTTTCCAGGTTCATGTCGACCTGATCGATCCCCATGCTTCCTCGGAAGAAATGAATCACGAATACGGCGTTGGACTTATTGAAAAACCTTCCAACGATTATGACGCGATCATTGTAGCTGTAAACCACAGAGAGTACAAGATTTTACACGAAAATGACTTCAAGAAAATGCTAAAGGATGGAAAGGGAGTCTTTGTGGATGTGAAAGGTATCTTCAAAGGGAAGATAAAGGAACTGGAGTATTGGTCGTTGTAACTGACAATTGAAAATTGACAATGAACAATTTTGATGTCTTGGTTCCTTGTTCTTTGATCCTGGTTCCTTGTTCAATATTGAATTACGAGCTATAAAAAAAACATACTTATCACCGGTGGAGCAGGTTTCATTGGCTCTCACGTCATTCGTCTGTTCGTGAATAAGTATCCCGATTACCGGATCATCAATTTTGACAAGCTCACCTATGCGGGGAATTTGGAAAACCTAAAAGATGTAGAATCCTTTCCAAATTACGTATTCTTCAAGGGTGATATTGTTTCAGCCGAAGACCTGAAAACTGCTTTTGCGCAGTTTGGCATCACGGATGTAATTCATTTAGCAGCAGAATCACATGTCGATCGTTCGATTGAAGGCCCAATGGATTTTGTGATGACGAATGTGGTCGGAACGGTGAACCTGCTTCAGATCGCTAAAGAGAACTGGACGGAAGGAGAACACGTTTTTCACCATGTTTCTACGGATGAGGTTTATGGCAGTCTGGGTGAAGAAGGCCTGTTTACCGAGAGAACTTCCTATGATCCACGCTCTCCCTATTCAGCTTCCAAGGCATCCTCTGATCATTTCGTGCTGGCCTACTGGCATACTTACGGATTACCCGTTAAGCTTTCGAACTGTTCGAACAATTATGGAAGTCATCATTTTCCTGAAAAGCTGATTCCGCTGATGATCCACAATATTATCAAAATGAAACCGCTACCGGTGTACGGAAAAGGGGAGAATGTACGCGACTGGCTTTGGGTAGTTGATCATGCGCATGCGATCGATACGATTTTCCACCAAGGTCGACTCGGAGAATCCTACAACGTGGGAGGATTGAACGAATGGAAAAATATCGACCTCGTTCGTTCCCTGTGCAAAATGATGGACAAAAAGCTGGGTCGTCGCGATGGAGAATCAGAGGAACTTATTACCTATGTCACCGATCGA
>JBKCAB010000113.1:0-353 GCA_046307935.1 Bacteroidota bacterium
TCTTCCCATTCCGAACAGAGAAGTTAAGCCCGTTAGCGCTGATGGTACTGCCCTTTTGAGGGTGGGAGAGTAAGTCGATGCCACTTTTATAGAAGCCTCTCAGGAAACTGGGAGGCTTCTTTGTTTAAAGATTTTCCATCAAAAGGGCAGTAATGTCCGCCGCGCGTGTCTGCCTTTGGAGCAGTGGATGGGAGAGAGTCACGGGTAGCTAACTCTACATCAACGTCGCTTTATAAAATCCCCCACATTACAGAACAGTACTTTTTGAATGCCAGATCTGGTTCCTCCAGAATATATGAGAAACTCTATCGCATGTTCGAAATATCTCGAACACTGAAATTCGCGAATTTTGA
>JBKCAB010000114.1:0-643 GCA_046307935.1 Bacteroidota bacterium
CCTTCGGCTGAGGAATTGGCAGAAGCACTGGAAGTGCCAGAGGATAAGATCAAAGAAAGTCTGAATGTCTCCGGTCGTCACGTATCTATGGATGCACCACTATCTACCTCAGAAGATGGAGGAACACTTATGGACGTCATGGCTAACTCAGATTCTCCAAAAGCGGATCACGCACTCATGGCGGAATCCCTACAAAAGGAAATCGAAAGATCGTTGAGCACCCTCACAGACAAAGAACGAGAGATCATACGACTCTTTTTTGGAATCGGTATGAACCACGGACTGACACTCGAAGAGATCGGAGCCAAATTCAACCTCACCAGAGAGCGCGTTCGACAGATCAAAGAGAAGGCGATCAGAAGACTGCGTCACACTTCGCGCAACAAACTTCTGAAAGCGTACTTAGGATAAACAAAAGGCTGCCCTTAAAATGGCGGCCTTTTTTACTTTATATCACATAATATCAATCCATTAACCAAATAAAACAAGACAAAAAAGATGGAAGCTGCAGTAGGCTACGAAAAGGAACTGAAATCGCACGTTGAAAGAGAACGAGCGGCTGTAAAACTGGCCAGTCATGTTGGCGAGCTTTTGTATGATAAAGGGATCGAACTAGTATTGTTCCGTAATCACTTACTGGATA
>JBKCAB010000115.1:0-3504 GCA_046307935.1 Bacteroidota bacterium
TATGAAGAACTTCAGATCGTTTTTACCGAGAGTCGTCACAGAGACATTGATATGCCAACAATGTTCAACCTGATCAGGGAGGTGAATAATTCCAACGAGGCGATGATCAATGCGTTGAAGAACGTAAAGGGTATTGAGTGAACCACGATCTTTTTAATTTTTACGAGATATTTTATCGATGAAGTACGGGTAGCATGAGCCTTTTTGTATTCTGACTCCTTCAATCAAGTAATTTACACTGGTGTCTTTTACTGTGTTCACATTGATTATGTTCCTGCCAATTTCTCGGATCTGTTTGCCTCGCAATCTTAATAATCCAGTAGGCGATTAATCTGCAAATGTAAAATTGACTTCTATCAAAGAGTCATTCTCGTCGATTTGATAATTAGAGACATAGGCAACAGTTCTGTAACGAGCATATGTACACTGTCCCCCTTCAATTTTGGGTTTGACATTTATCCTTTGAGGCTGCTTTTCTGCACATCCATAGGCGGTTAATAAAAAGGTGATTAGGATCGTAATTTTCATTTGCTGTGTCTACTCTTTAATTTTAATCCCGATCACATTCGGCAAGGGCCAGAAATCAACGTTGGTATCTTTCGGATAGGTATCCGACACGTAGCTCCCAACTTTTTCGATCCGGTGCTCGCCAATGGCAACGAACAGGCTCGTTTCGGGACCGCCTTCCAAATAGATGGCATTCCGGAGGTCCTCCTTGAAACCTTTCATGAATCGGATCATTTCGTTCTGTGGGTAGGGCGATCTGGTAAAGATGAACCAGATCCTTCCTTGTCGGTCCTTTGCCGCAACCAACATACTACACGATTGATTTCGCTTATTCCAGCCAATGCTTTCTCCGTTACAGTCGATCATGCGCATCCCCTGAGCATAACACGTATACAGCGATTTGATGTCATCCCATCTTTCGCACTGCAGATCATGGATGTCAAATGCTCGTTTAGATGGATCTTTGGGCGAAAATGCGATCATCGAATTGTAATCGGGGTTGAACTCTTTATTGTTGTAATGATTCCCATTACGCGAAAATCCTCTGTGTGTAAGCCCATCCATCAGTTCATACATGCCTGCATTCAATACAATGTTCAGATCAAAAGTGTCAGCCCATTGTTTCACCGTCAATTTTCTCTTGTACTGAGAAGCGTTGTACATGGAGAACTCGAGTAGCTCCGGTTGAAGTCGCAGGATGCTTAATTTGGAATCGCCAAGAAAAGATTTGACAGGTGCATCCATTTCTATGTATTCTACACCTTTACCAAGTAAGGTCCATGTGTCATACTTTTTGGTGATTACCGTTTTCTTCGGAGTTTGCGAAGTCTTATCGGTGGTGCATCCATTGATCAATAGAACGGAGAATAGGTATATTATCAGGTGCGTGTTTTTCATAGTTCTACCGAATGTAGGGATTTCTGAAGGAAAACGCTGCATTGTTGGATTGGATTTTTGTTATAACTCATCGGTTCATAACTCACTGATGACGTCAACATACCTCAACAGGAATATTATTATTTTTGAGCTCAAACAACACGATTATGGCAAACAATTTACTTAAAGGTAAAAGAGGGATCATTTTTGGAGCTTTGAATAGTCAATCCATTGCATGGCATGTGGCAGAAAAGGCTCACGAACAAGGAGCGCAGTTCGTATTGACGAATGCACCGATCGCAATGCGAATGGGTGAGATCAATGGTCTGGCGGAGAAAACTGGATCAAAGATAATTCCGGCAGATGCTACAAGTGTTGAAGATCTTGAAAAACTCTTCACAGAAGCTATGGAGATTTTGGGTGGCAAGCTGGACTTTGTGCTTCATTCCATTGGTATGTCGGTCAATGTGCGCAAAGGAAATCATTACACCGAGGAGAATTATGATTACACAATGAAAGGTCTTGACGTTTCTGCCCTTTCATTCCACAAAGTAATGCAAACAGCCATGAAGCTGGACGCCATGAATGAGTGGGGTTCCATCGTAGCGCTGACCTATATCGCCGCACAACGTGTATTTCCGGATTACAATGATATGGCCGACAATAAAGCTTATTTGGAATCGGTCGCAAGAAGCTTCGGCTACCATTATGGCGTAAAGAAAAAAGTAAGGGTCAATACCATTTCTCAATCTCCTACAATGACCACTGCAGGTAGCGGAGTGAAAGGCTTCAGTGAATTCATCAGTTTTTCGGAAATGATGTCTCCGCTCGGAAATGCCGATGCGCAGGCTTGTGCTGATTATTGTATTTCGCTGTTCTCAGATCTCACGAAGTATGTAACCATGCAGAATTTATTCCATGACGGAGGATTTTCCAATACCGGCGTAACCCAGCAGGTTATCGATCGATTTACAGAAAAAGAATGATTCTCCACCTGATCATAGGGGGGACGCCATTACTCAATAGTTTAATTCGTTGATGGTTCCAGACTAAAACCGGATGCTTTTCGTTCTGAAACAAATTGCAAATTCGATGAACACGCGACTGCTCTTTTTCCTGTTGTTTCTTTCGAACATCTCGTTGGCTCAACCGCTCAACGTGAAGAATAACTACGGAGGTATGTTCAGCTTGGGAGTTCGAACCACGTTAAGTACATTTAACCATGGTCGATTTGCCAATACCGGCACTGGAGTCGGAGGACAGTTCAGGATTCAATTTGCCGATCAGGTAAACTCAGATTGGTTTTTTGACTATATCACCGGTGATGTGGGAGATTATGCCCACCGAACAGATTATCACATCGGCTGGAGTGTCCTGTTTTATCCTTTGAAAAGAGCGGATTTATTCATAAAACCTTATGTGCTGGCAGGACATTGCTTCGACTACACAAAGATCGCGGATAATTCAAATTCGGCAAATTACATTGAACGCTGGAGCTCTGCAGTTCAGGGTGGCGCTGGAATGCACATCAATTTTTCTGAAAGACTTGATATTTCCCTTGTAGCTCAGTATATGACGCACCTGGGCAATCATGTTGATGCACATCTTCATGGCGGTCAAGTTGTTTTTCACTCCGATAAAGGCGGGAGTCTCGAGGGACATCTCCTTTTTTATTTGGGTTTAAACTATAAGATAGCGGACTTATGGTGAAAGGAATTACAGCCTGTATATTTCTGATTTTTTCGATGATTTCTTCCGCTCAGGAAATGTTCATTCGTGCCGGCACGTTAAAAGCATCCGCCACAATTTCTCCATCGCTGATGCTCAATAGAAGTATTCAGAATGTCTATATCAACGGTTTCGTAGCCTATCAACTCGATGAGCGATTAAGTTTGCGCGGAGAGACGTTTTATTACATCAATGGCGCAGCGGATGCAGCCACTGACATCCTCTACAACGGGGCAATTCATACATATTTTGGTGTCTTTTATCATGCGCGAATAGGGAACTGGGATAATTACCTTGGATTTCAGCCCGGTTTGTCGGTCACCAGCATACCTCTCAAATCAGGATCCTCAGCCGGTCCCTCTTTTGCGGCGAAGGCAGGCACGGCTTATTATG
>JBKCAB010000116.1:0-1874 GCA_046307935.1 Bacteroidota bacterium
GTTGAACTTATCAATACGACCGGCAGTATCAACAAACTGCACGATACCTGTAAAGAAAGGATGTGATTTGTGGGAAATATCAAGCTTAACAAGCGGATACTCATTACCATCCTCCCATTTCACTGTTTCATTCGAAGTAGCGCATGAAGGACACAAAAAGGAATAATCATTGGACATATCTTTGAAAACCACTAATCTGTAATCTTCAGGATGTATTTCTTTTTTCATTTTAATTGGTAATTATTTCGCTTGTAATCTGAAATCAGGGTGCAAAGTTAAACAAAGATTTGAATAACAAAGAATTTTTAAGACAAAATAATGCTTCAGATTAAACGTTAAATTTGTCAAAATGCGGAATACAAAAAAGACCTTCCTGTTTTGCTATGCTTTCGCTTTGGCAATCAGCATGCTTTCTACAAGCTGCAAGAAACCCGTTTTGCTTTCCAAGGGCAATCTGACTTTTTCCAAAGACACAGTTGTTTTTGATACGGTTTTCACGACCATTGGTTCAACCACGCAGCAATTTAAGATCTACAACAACGACAATCGAACAGTGAATATCGAAGAGATCGAGTTGATGGGTGGTTCAAGCTCTCCTTTCCGATTGAACATTGATGGAATACCTGGCGAAAACTTTTCGGATGTGGAGATCGAAGGCAAAGACAGCCTTTTCGCATTCGTTGAGGTCACATTGGATATTAATGGTCAGAATTTACCGATGATCGTGGAGGATTCAATTCGACTCAGAACAAATGGTGTCGATCAGTTTGTGAAGTTAGCAGTTTGGGGACAAGACGCTTATTTCCACTACAAAGAAGTAATGAATACCCAGACCTGGATGAATGACAAACCGCATGTAATTTATGGATATGCGGCTATAGATTCTGCTCAAACACTTACCGTACCGGGAGGAACAGATATATTTCTTCACAAAAATGCGATACTCTATGTCTACAAAGGAACGCTTAATATGGAGGGAAGTCTGGGCAATGAGGTTACCTTACAAGGGGATCGACTGGAACCGTGGTACGACGATGTAGCCGGACAGTACTATGGCATCTACTTTCAGGAGGCCCGACCTTCGACAATCAATTATGCCATTATCAAGAACGGAACTACAGGCATACATATGTTTTCCAAAGACCCGTTATTTTCATCTGACTACACACTCACCATTACCAATTCCAAGATCTTCAATAATGCCAGCTACGGCATCTTTCTCTACTCCGGTCCAAAACTCAAGGCTGAGAATTGTGTGATCGCTAAAAATGGCTACCATGCGCTGCTCGTTCTTGAAGGTGCAGACTTTAATATAAACCACTGCAACCTACTTGGATATGGATCTGCACAGGCTCCGGCGGTCGGAATCTCCAATTTCTACAATGACTTTGCCAACCAAACTCAGAACATCGGGTCCATAAATGAAGGCGTGATCTACAACAGTGTGATCTTCGGTAATCTGGAATCTGAAATTGCATTTGATACAATTCCTGATGCCGGGATTACGCTATCTTTTGATTTCCGAAATTGCCTCATCAAAAGAGTTCCAACCGGAACAGACAACTTCTACTCTTCCATCCTCTGGAATCACAATCCACTTTTCACCAATGTCGGGGAAAATGATTTCACCTTCCCTACAACGTCGAAATTGAACAATAATGGATTTTTCACATCGGTTACCAACGACATCAACGGAAACCCACGGAATGATCCCCCTGATATCGGTGCTTACGAGAATTGAAAAGGCGCGGAACTGTAGGCTCTAAACCAGAATCTGTAGTTTAAATTACTTTAAACTTTTTTAAACGCTGTACCATCTTTTAACGCAGTTCCTCTGGCACAAACTTCGATTTCTATTTGGTGAAGCACCGTGA
>JBKCAB010000117.1:0-474 GCA_046307935.1 Bacteroidota bacterium
ATAAATTCAAACAAAGATGAGTACATCCAGAATCGTTCTTTTTTCAGTCCTTGGTTTGATCCTTTTGATCTTCTTCAACGGTTGTTCTACATACAATAACCTAGTAAATAAGGAGGAAGGCGTTACGAAAAGTTGGCAGCAAGTAGAGGTGCAATACCAGGCGCGAATGGACAAAACCAAAAACTTGTTCGAGATCGTTCTCGCTAATGCTGATTATGAGAAGTCTACACTCAAGGAGATTGTTGAGGCGCGCGCCAACGCACCGCGTGTTACGGTCAATATCGATGACCTTACTCAAGAAAATTTGGATAAGTTTCAGAAAGCTCAAGATCAGTTCGGACAAGCTCTTGGCAGATTACTAGCTGTATCGGAAAACTATCCTGATCTCAAAGCAGCGCAGGCTTTCCGTGATTTTCAAGCACAATATGAGGGGATGGAGAACCGGATCGCAAAGGCACGCGGCGACTTCAATGA
>JBKCAB010000118.1:0-3089 GCA_046307935.1 Bacteroidota bacterium
GTATTTGTGTATATTTGGCAGTCAAACCGGAAAGAAATGAATAAAAAACAGTTCCTGAACTTGTGCATAGTGATGCTGCCGTTGATTGTATTTGCGCAGCCAACGGGAGGAGGGGCAACCGACGATGATCTTCAGTTGAACACGATAACAACAGCGCTTCCTTTTATGGCGATCACTCCGGATTCCAGAGCAGGAGGAATGGGTGATGCCGGTACAGCGCTGAGTCCGGATGCCAACTCTGTTTATTGGAATACATCAGGTCTGAGTTTTGCCAAACAGCGTTCGGAATTGACGCTTTCCTACACGCCTTGGTTGAGGCAGCTAACGAACGATATCCATCTGTCTTATCTTTCCGGCTATTATAAATTAAATGACAAGCATGCGGTTGCCGGAGCTCTGCGTTTCTTCAGCTTGGGTGAGATCACTTTTACAGATGCCAGCGGGAATGTTATTCGTGATGACAAGCCAAGTGAATTTGAGATCACAGGAGGGTATGCGTTCAAACTTGCTGAAAGATTAAGTATAGGAATAAACGGAAAGTTTGCCTATTCCAACCTGACAGGCGGACTCACTGTAGCCGGGGTGAATACACGACCTGGTATTGTAGGTGCTTCCGACATATCTTTCTCCTATTACAACGATGATGCAAAGATCGGTGGTACGCGAGGTGTTTACACTTTTGCTGCTACATTAAATAACATCGGTAACAAAGTGGCATACTCGGAGTTGCAGTCAAGAGATTTTATTCCGATGAACCTCAAACTCGGAAACTCATTCAAAGCGGAACTCGACAAGTACAACTCCCTTTTGTTCGCAGTTGATCTGCAGCGTTTGTTGGTTCCTACCCCTGCATTCTATGACTTTGTTGATGCCGACGGTGATGGTGATGCAGATGATTACACAATGCTTGCAGGAAGGACCAATGATGTCGGTGTGATTGCCGGAATGATGCAATCTTTTTACGACGCTCCCGGAATTGTTTCTACTGACGAAGACGGTGAATATTTGCAAAATGCAGATGGGTCCTATCAAGTGGAAAAAGGCTCGAAGTTCAAAGAAGAGCTGCGAGAGATCAATGTGGCAACAGGTCTTGAATATTGGTACAACAATGTGTTAGCAGTACGTACAGGATTCTTTTATGAGCACCGAACCAAAGGTAACCGTCAGTATTTGAATTTTGGTGTGGGCTTTAAGTACAACATGTTCGGGATCGACATTTCTTATCTGGCATCTGTAAATGGCCGTCAGAGTCCTCTGGCCAATACGCTCAGATTTACGCTCCGACTGAACCTCGATGGCAACGCTTCGTCGAATCCAAGTACGGGTGGAGGTTCCTCCTCCGGTTCAAGCGATCAATAATGAACCTGCGCATTGGTTTCGGTGTAGACGTACACCGTCTTGCAGATACACATGAGCTTTTTGTCGGTGGAAAGAAGATTGAATCCGATCTCGGTGCTGTGGGACATTCTGATGCTGACGTTCTCCTGCATGCGATCTGTGATGCATTACTTGGAGCGCTCAATCTTCGGGATATAGGATATCATTTTTCCGATACAGATGCACAGTACAAAGGCATCGATTCGAAAATCCTTCTGCAGCAGGTATTTCATCTAATAAAAGATCGTGGATACAAGGTAGTGAATCTGGATTCAACCGTCATTTTGGAAAAACCAAAGCTGAATCCTCACATCCCCGAAATGCAATCGATCATAGCAGATATTCTTGAGATATCAGCTGACGTTGTGTCTATTAAAGCAACAACACATGAGAAGGTGGATTCTTTCGGAGAAAGGAAGGCTGTTAAGGCTTATGCTGTTTGCTTGTTATTAGGTGTCTGACGTTCATCTTCTCTAACCATTTCTGTATATTTGCCAAAAATTCAAGCATGAAGGTCAATCCAAACTACAGTACGAAGGAACAACTACTTGAATTGTATAATAAGCCTCTACTGGAACTGGTGTTCGAGGCAGCGACGATCCACAGACAATACCACGATCCCAGAACAGTTCAGATGTCTTCTCTGCTAAGCATCAAGACGGGCGGATGTCCTGAAGACTGTGGATACTGTCCTCAGGCGGCACGCTATCATACCGATATCGATACACACAAGCTCATGACGGTGGATTCGGTGGTTGAACAAGCCAAGAATGCCAAAGAGAATGGTTCATCCAGATTGTGTATGGGAGCGGCATGGCGGGAGGTAAGAGATAACCGTGATTTCGATAATGTAGTCGAGATGGTACAGGCTGTCAATGAGCTAGGCATGGAAGTGTGCTGCACGCTTGGTATGTTGAATGAAGAACAAGCCTTGCGTTTGAAGAAAGCGGGTCTTTTTGCCTACAATCACAACTTGGATTCGTCGCGTGAATTTTACAAGGATATTATTTCTACACGAGAGTACGACGATCGTTTGAATACGATAGAAAATGCCAGAAAGGCCGGTATAACGGTTTGTTCAGGTGGTATCATCGGAATGGGTGAGGCCGTAGAGGACAGGATCGGATTGTTGTTTAGTTACATGGAGATGGAAAATCCCCCTGAATCCATTCCTATAAATGCATTGGTAGCGGTTGAAGGAACACCACTTGAACAACAAAAGCCGATAGAACAGTGGGAGATGATCAGGATGGTTGCCACAACGCGGATCGCATTTCCAGCATCTGTGGTCAGATTGTCTGCAGGTCGCACGAAAATGAGTATGGAAGCGCAAGCCATGTGTTTCCTGGCTGGTGCGGGTTCAATCTTCGCCGGTGACAAATTACTTACTACACCAAATCCGGAGTTCAACGAGGATAAAGAAATGTTCGATATAATTGGTTTGATCCCTAAGCAAGCCTTTGCTGATGGAGAACAACCACAGACAGAACCTGACGAAAAGATACTTGAACGAAGACGAAAAGAGGCTGAAAGGCAAGAGGAACTTGAAGCTGCAAGACGAGATATTCAGGACAGCGAGTTTCGTCCGAGAAAGATCATTGTGACATAATGAAGCCGCTCAGTAAGCGCCTTGCTGAGAAGCTAGATTATAGAGCAGCTGAGGGTACCTTACGTTCCGTTTCTTATACCAAAGGATTGGTCGATTTTTACTC
>JBKCAB010000119.1:0-5436 GCA_046307935.1 Bacteroidota bacterium
GGTTGTTCATCCAGTAGTAATGATCGTTGCGTGTGTGACCATGAATAGTCATTTCGTGCGGTATCTTTTGAGCGATTGGTTCTTTCATCTTCTGGGCATTTGACGCGTGCTGTCCAAATAACAGCGGGAAAATAACGAGCCTAATTATTGAGAGTGTTTTATGCATAGCATTGGTTTAGAACAAATGTAACGATATTGCCGGTAGAGGCTTATTCAAGGGGCAAGATTTTGTATTTTTGGCAATGAATGAAGAAATTGTACAAATACCTCCTGAATACGTTGCCAAGGCCGCTGCTGATTCGTTTGAGTTATCCGTTCAAGTTGGTTGCACCTTTATTGTTCCGTGGCGACAAGGTCGAGTGTCCGGTTTGTGAAAACCATTTTTCTAAGTTCCTCTCGTATGGTTCAGATAAAGCTCATCGGGAAAATGTGCTTTGTCCTTATGATCTGACACTTGAACGTCACAGACTCATGTGGTTGTACTTATTGAAAAAAAGTGATTTTTTCACAAAAGAGGGTTTAAGGGTATTACACATCGCACCGGAACAATGCTTTCACAGTCGTTTTAAAAAGCAGTCCAACATAGCATACCTGACCGGTGATCTTGTTTCACCGCTCGCTGATCTGCATTTTGACCTACATGATATTCCTTTGGAGGATGATCGCTTTGATGTAGTTTTCTGCAATCACGTTTTAGAGCACGTCGCAGATGCCAACAAGTGTATGCGCGAGCTATTCAGGGTAATGAGTCCGGGAGGTTGGGGGATTATGCAGGTACCACAGGATTTTACAAGAGAAACAACGCTCGAAGATCCAGCCATTCAATCACCTGAGGATCGTGAAAAATACTATTGGCAGAAGGATCACGTAAGATTGTTTGGTAGGGATTATCCTGAATGGCTTAGGAGAGCTGGATTTACAGTTGAAGAGTTTGCTGTTTCAAAGGAAATCGATGCAACTTTGGTGGAAAGATACCGTCTTCAAAAGGAGGAAATTTTGTATATTGTCAAAAAGTAAGGATATGAAAAACCTGTTATTCATTTTAGGGATAACCATCAGTTCAGCATTGGTTGCACAAAAGAATGTCTTTCTGAACATTGCTCCGAAAGTGGGTGGCACAGATCTTTCTCTTGGCAGTACCGTAATGACAGATCTCAATGGAATTGCATTTAATCTTGACCACTTTGATTACTATATTTCCAATGTCGAGATCGTGCACGACGGCGAGCAACTGCTAACCTTGCCTTCAGAGGTGTTTTTGATCGAGCCTCAAAACCACACGATCTATCTTGGTTACCTGGACATAAATACAATAGAAGAGATCCGTTTTGGAATCGGCGTTCCGGCAAACATGAACACGATCAGTGGGGCTGATGCCATAGACATTTCTGTTTATCCCGAAGGACATCCTCTTTCTTTTCAAGAGCCTTCTATGCATTGGGGATGGTCTTCCGGTTACATGTTCATGATCGTAGGAGGGTTGTCGGATTCCAACAATGACGGTGTGCCGAATAAGCTTTTTGAGATTCACTCGCTTGGTGACGGAAACTACGCAGAGGTTTCGCTCCCGGTTGTTGCCACGGCAAGTCTGCCGAACCAGCTGGACATTCATCTGAATTGTAATTTGGATGTATGGTTGACAGGTGCAAATCTCAATACTGTTGATGTACTTCACGGGGCTTCCGGCACAAATCAAACAGTAATGAAAAATCCCGAGATATTGGATGTTTTTACACAACCGTCAACTGCTGATCTATCAGCTATTCAGGCGCCAGTCGGGAAGACTTGGTTTTTTAACAGTTCGGAAGGAATGAATGTTAGCTGGGAAGGCATGCGTGATCTTGCAAGTATTCAATTGGTTGATGCAAGGGGAAGGATTTTAGCGACTAACGGAGTAGAAGGAATGAGTGGTTCAACGGATTTTAGCCAGACTGATCAGGGAACTTATCAGGTTTTATTTTTGGATACGGAAGGTAATTTGTTGAGAACCCTGAATGCTGCGCGTTGATCAATGACGAAAGATCGCTTATATGGTTTACTGATTTTCGGGATGCTTATGGTGTCCCTTTTTTTTATTTCATGCAGAACTGGTCATCCTGAAATTAAAGGCTACATAACAAAAGTTCCTTTCCCTGAAGATAATCCGCAATCCGATGAAAAGATCGCCCTTGGAAGGAGATTATTCTTTGATAAGCGCCTTTCTCGGGATGGTTCTATCTCCTGTGCCACTTGCCATTCGCCTGAATTTGCATTTACTGACCGTAAACGTTTCAGTGAAGGTGTAGGAGGAGGTTTAACTGAACGCAATGCCCCTTCATTGCTTAATTCCGCATTTTTAAAAACAGTCATGTTCGATGCACATCTCGCATCGTTGGAAATGCAAGTCATCGTGCCCATTCAAGAACACGTTGAAATGGACATGAAAATGGGTGACCTGATCGATCGGCTCAGTAAAGATGAATACTACATGGAAGCTGCATGGAGGATCTACAAACGCAAGTTCGATCCCTATGTCCTGACAAGAAGCATTGCTGCATTTGAACGTTCGCTTCTGTCTCTCGACTCTCGATTTGATCGCTATTTATATGGAAAAGATAAAAATGCACTGACCGAGCAGGAAAAACGGGGATGGAAGATTTTTTCTGATCAACTCTATTGCACAAAATGTCACCCCGCACCATACTTCACCACTTTCGACCCGGCCTGTAATGGATTGTACAGTGATTATGGTAACGATCAGGGTAGGTTCAGGATCCATCATGATACGGCTGACATAGGACTTTTCAAAATCCCTTCCTTGCGTAACATTGAGCTTACATATCCATACATGCATGATGGAAGTATCAAAGATTTGAATGAAGTGATTGTGCACTATGCTTCAGGTGGTAGAGCACACTTTAATAAAAGTCCATTCATTCGACCTTTTGATATTTCTCAAGAGGATAAAAAGGATCTGATCGCTTTTCTTCGTTCCTTAACCGACACGAGTTACATGAAGGTCTTCCGCTAATTCTTAATAATACGGAAAGTTTTCTCACCAACGCGGATGATATAGCCCCCGGACGGATAATTACGGATATCTACATAACTACTTGTTCCTTTTGAAATTAGTTTTCCTTCCTGTGAGTTTAATTCAAAGTCCACAGGATCTACACCTAAAAACACAACTCCATCCGAAGGGTTGGGAAAAAGACTCGATTGATCTTCCATCTCCTGCAAACCGGCCGAAGAAAGATTGAAAACCAAGTCCTGTGTTTCTTCCGTGATACCGGTATTCAGATTGAAATATTCCACAAAAAAGGTGGTGAGTTCAGTTGAGCCCAGTTGAACAAATGTTTCAAAACGTTCACCGGGTAACACTTCAACTGTATCCGAAATCAACTCAGCGGGAAGTGGTCGACCATCAGATGCAACCGTTCTTGCATTCAGTTCAGCTGGAAATATGAATCTTGCTCCATAGTAGCCAATGTTCGCTAGTCGCAAATAGATCTTTTCATTCTCCAGTGCATAGAAATGGCCTGACGGCGCACTCAATTGGGAACCTGACATCCCATTGATCAGGAAATATTGTGGCTTAAAGATCTTCGGGACCATTAACATCATTCCGGGTCCATGCTCGTGATCCAAAATAGTGTCATTGTGCCATGTCGTATCAACTTCTGAGGCGAGCAGTGAAAATTCTCGGGCATAAGTTTCACCGTTGTCCCAATTTTGAGTGACTGAACCATTAATTGGGCGCACGATGACCAATCCATACATCCCCGCCTGCAAGTGAACAGCTGAGCCCACGTGACAGTGATACAGGTAGGTCCCGGGATGCGGAGCTTTGAAAAAATAGGGTCTCATTTCGTCATGCATCACTTCGAATGAATATTCCGGAACGCCATCATTTTGCTGATCAACATCCATTCCATGCAGATGAATTGTATGAGGAGCTCCCTGTGACAGGTTCAGAAAATTCAATCGTACACTGTCACCGCTGTTGCAGATAATAGTTGGCCCAGGGATTTTTGTCGCCTCTGAAAGGGTAGAGGTAAATCCAAAAATACGCGTTGACTCACCATCATGAAAAACATGGGTTCCGGTATTTCTTCCGATTATAAGCATGGTTTGATCGATCTGGCAATTTACATTGACAGTTATGAACAAGAGCCATATAACGAGATTGATCTTCATGGTTCGATCTCAATGGTGGTGAACATTCCCGCATGGTATAACCCTCCACCTGTTAAGGCGACAAGATTATGGTCGTGTACAGGATATAAGCCGGGCTTGTCCGGATTAAAAGACAATAGCATGTATTCCGATGGATAGACAGGGAAAGTATCTTTGTAACGTCCGATATGGCTACTGTTTTTGGAACTCTCTACAATCGTTACGTGATAACCATGGAAGTGGATCGAATGGATGCTTTGACCGTTGTTGACAATGACCAATTTAATCTCCTGACCGACATTTCCGATGATCTTTGCCAAAGGGTCGAGGTCAATTTCCGGACTCGAATTCCCATTGATTTGGAAATACTCCGGAGCGTAGGCAGAAGGATCAACTGAATTATTGATCTGCAATTCATTGTTCCACAAAGGCTGATGTTCACGAAGATCCCAATAATTGTAAGTGCCTTCATCCGTTGTGGCTTTGACGTGAAATATTCCCGACAAGCCCAAATAGCTATTCCTGAAGGAATCTACTGGATCGAAATAACGGAAAATACCGGTTTGAAGGAGATTAACTAGTACTTCTGCTGTATCTGCGGGCATGACAGTGGGAATGGTTAGTATTCCCGGTATCTGTATTCCGTGGATCTCATCATCATTATTGATCAACCTGAAAAGGATTTCCTCTCCTTGCTCCCGGATGACTACATCACTGTTACGCGGAATTACCTCTGCTTCAGTGTACACTAAATGAGGTATCTGCGTACCATCGAACAGCGTGAGATTTCCTGATCGCACATGAAAATCTAATGTATCCGTTTGCGCCGAAAGCGAATTTAAAAATAAAAAAGCGAAAAATAAAAGTCTCGTTCCTAGGCTCATTAGTAAACAATGATTTTCCGGTTTTCGTGGTGTTCACCATTGTCGAGCCGCAAGAAATAGATCCCTTTAACCAAATTCATGTCAATGCTGATGGATGTTTTTCCTGCTACAGTTCCGAACACAGTCTGTCCACTTGAATTCAAGATAGTGATCTTAGTTTGTTCCGAAAGTTGGTCTAGGTTAAGTTTACCACCTTCTACTATCGGATTCGGGTAGATTGATATATGTGGCCCTGGCTCATTGGAGTTTACGGATGCCAAACCATTGAACCAAAACTGAACGGTATCGGCATCACTTGGTTCGTTGTAATTAAAAACACGTATTTTAAAGTGGGCCCAACCTTCATGGGTTGTGAGTACATTTACTTTTACAAAACCAGAGTCGCCGGGTATTACAG
>JBKCAB010000120.1:0-4951 GCA_046307935.1 Bacteroidota bacterium
CTCTACTTCTTTTGGAAGACTTTACGCAACCGGGCAGTTGGGTGATGTCAATGTCATTTCAATTGCGATCTGCTTCTCCTCGTCGATCCGCACTTCATAGATCAGTCCGAGCTCAAAAATGTCAACTGGAATTTCCGGATCGTAGATCGTTTTGAGAACTTCGACAACTTTGTTCTCCAGATTTGCTATCTCCTGTTCCATACCTGCTTAATTGACATGTTTAAGTGCTTCTATTTTCATGCGCTTTACCATGCTGGCCAAGCCGTTGGCGCGTGTAGGTGAAAGGTGTTCCTGTAATCCGATGTCGCGAATGAAATGTAAGTCTGTACTGGCCACATCCTCGGGTTTTTCATCGTTGAGCACGCGAATAAGCAATCCGATAATACCTTTGGTGATGATCGCATCTGAATCAGCGGAGAAGTGCATTTTACCATCTGCGACCGCAGAATCCAGCCAAACCCTTGACTGACATCCTTCGATCAATCGGTCTTCTGTCTTTTTGACCTGTTCAATGGTAGGGCAGTCCTTTCCAAGCTCAATAATGTATTCGTACTTGTCCATCCAGTCGTCAAAACTGGCGAATTCATCAATGATCTCCTGTTGCTTATCTTCAATGGAAGCGCTCATAATCTTTTTTTAACGCAGCATGTTGATGCTCTTTTCGACCGCCTCTATGAAAGTATCTACTTCCTGACGGGTATTATAAAACGCAAATGATGCTCTAACTGTTCCGGGCACCTTGAAGAAATCCATTAACGGCTGTGTACAGTGGTGACCGGTGCGAACGGCAATACCTTGCTTATCCAGCAGTGTCCCAAGATCAAATGGATGTACACCTTCCATAATAAAAGAAACCACACTGGTCTTCTTTTTCGCTTCGCCAATGATTCGCATACCTTCGAACGTGTCCAGCATATCCTGTGCATAGTTAGCGAGCTCTCTTTCGTGCAGCTGTATCGATTCAATATCCTGTTGTGCCAGGAAACGAATGGCCTCACCCAAACATATTCCTCCCGCTATGTGTGGGGTCCCTGCTTCGAATTTGAAAGGAAGCTCATTGTACGTAGTTCGCTCAAAGGTCACTTTGGAAATCATGTCACCACCTCCCTGGTAAGGAGGCATACGGTCGAGTAGCTCTTCTTTACCATAGAGCACACCAATACCAGTCGGTCCAAAGACTTTATGGCTGGAAAACACAAAGAAATCGCAATCCATGTCCTTAACATCGATTGGCATGTGCTGAATACTTTGAGCACCGTCAACCAGAATCTTTGCGCCTACAGCGTGAACTTTTTGGGCAAGCTCCTTAACCGGATTGATAGTGCCAAGCGTATTCGAGATGTGCGTGATGGCAACCAACTTAGTTTTCGGGTTGAGTAGCTTCTCGAATTCTTCCGTTATGAGCTCTCCTTTACTGTTGATCGGCGCTACACGAAGGGTAAGACCTTTCCGTAGACAAAGCATCTGCCAGGGCACGATATTGGAGTGGTGTTCCATCGCTGTGATCAGGATCTCATCACCTTCTTTGAGCAGTTCACCGAATGAAAAAGCCACCAGATTGATCCCGTCTGTCGTTCCTTTCGTAAAGATGACTTCTTCCGTTTTTCGTGCGTTTATGTATTTCTGGATTGTTTTTCGCGCTTCTTCGAATTCGGTCGTGGCGCGCTGGCTCATGAAGTGAACTCCACGGTGGATATTCGCATTATCCTTGGAATAATAACGATTGATAGCATCCAAAACTACCTGCGGTTTTTGAGAGGTCGCCCCATTATCAAAATAGATAAGGTTCTTTCCATAAACCTGTTGGCGCAGCGCGGGAAACTGATCTCTGATCTCTCGTAAATTAAACGGTTTTTTCGTGCCCGATGTCATAGTGGTACAAAGATACCAAAAAGGCTTATTTTGAATTGTTCTAAAGAAGCAAATTATTTATTGATCAATCACGATTTGTTGCTTTTTTCTCAGCAACATTAAGAATTCCTGATTACCATCTCCGCCAAGTATCGGAGATTCAATGTGATCGACGTATTGCAGGTTGTTCAGACTAGCTGATTCCATCACCTGCTGGATCACCTGTGGATAGAGCGCTTTGTTTTTTACGATCCCTCCTTTAGATAAGTTCAGTTTTCCAACTTCGAACTGGGGTTTAACAAGGGCAATCAACCATGCATCATTCTTTAAAAAAGCATGCACGAATGGAAAGATTTTTTCGATGGAAATAAAGGAAACATCGATAACACAACCATCGGCATGCTCGGTTATCGATCGGGTAGTCAACTCCCGTACATGCATTCGCTCTAGGTTTACGATCCTTGCATCACTTTTTAGTTTCGGATGCAATTGGTCCTTTCCTACATCAACACAGAAAACCTTTCCCGCTCCTTTACTCAATAAAACTTCCGTGAATCCTCCGGTTGAAGCACCTATATCGATGAAGATTCCATCTTTTACCGGAGGATTCCATTTCGCGAGTGCTTCCAGCAACTTGAGCGCACCCCGAGAAACCCAAGGAATCTCCTCATCGATCAGCTCTATATGGGCATCGAACGGAATTTTTTTTCCCGTCTTGTTCATGAGCTTCCCATTTACCTTCACTCCGACTTCCCGGATCAGCTGCTCTGCTCTCACCCGGGATGAGACCAGTCCGCGCTGTAATAGAACCTTATCCAGACGTTCTTCCATTGCACAAATTTAAGAAAGCTTAACCGTAACATAGGATATTAAAAATCTCAGACAACTTTTCATCGAAACAACGTACATAATGAGGTACTTATTTCCCGACCAAAATGGCTGAATCGTAACTCAGAAAACATTTATCTTTGCTCAATAAAATTAATGCGTGAACACGATTTACATTACCAGACGAGAAACATTCAATGCGGCACACAAGCTCTGGAGAGAGGACTGGTCGGAGGAAAAGAACTGGGAGATTTTTGGAAAATGCAGCAACAAGAACTGGCACGGTCATAATTTCACTATCTATGTAACAGTGAAAGGTGTACCCTCTCCTGACACCGGCTTTGTGATCAATCTGAAAGAGCTGAGTCTTTTATTGAAAAAGGAGGTTGTTGAGCCCTTAGACCATAAGAATTTGAACTTGGATGTTCCTTTCCTCAAGGGGATGCTTGCCTCTACGGAAAACTTGGCCATCCAGATCTGGGGGCGCATAGCTGACCCAATTGCAAGTACGGGTGGAGAGCTCGTAAAGATTAAGCTGGTTGAAACGGAGAATAATTATGTTGAATATTATGGTGGAAAAGAACCTTTTTAAGGATTATTCGTTCCACTATCATGGAAAGATCATACGTGAAAGAAGAGAATTATAGTCTTGATAAAACCAACCGGATTGCAGAGCATTATGAAGATGTCTTGAAACAGCTTGGTGAGGACCCGAACAGAGAAGGCCTATTGAAAACTCCTGAGCGTGTGGCGAAGGCAATGCAGTTCCTGACGCATGGTTACGGTCTCGACCCTGATTCCATTCTAAAACAGGCACTTTTCAGCGAAGAATATTCTGAAATGCTGATCGTTAAGGACATTGAAGTTTATTCGATGTGCGAACATCACATTTTGCCCTTTTTCGGCAAAGCCCACATCGCATACATCCCCAAGGGAAAGATCGTTGGTTTAAGTAAGATTCCGCGCGTGGTTGATGCGTATGCACGAAGACTTCAGGTCCAGGAGCGACTGACCATAGAAATCAGAGATTGTATACAGCGTGTCCTAGAACCGGCGGGTGTGGCTGTCGTTCTCGAATGCTCTCACATGTGCATGCAGATGCGAGGGGTTCAGAAGCAGAATTCGGTGACAACATCGAGTGCTTTTACCGGAATTTTTTTGAGTAACGAAGCAACACGCAAAGAATTTATTAACTTAGTACAAGCTAAATTACATTAACATGAATGAGATCTTAGATAGAAGTGAAGGGTATTCCAAGGAAATTACCCGAGAGTTTTTTAGGAACGTGTACAGTTACATGTTCGCCGCACTGGGAGTTTCAGGCATCATCGCTTACCTGGCCGGTACTCCTGAATTCTTTCTCCAATATTTTATGTCACCCGATGGAGGCGTAAGCCCTCTGTTTTATATTGTGGTCTTTGCTCCTGTAGGACTTGGATTACTCATCCAGATGGCTTATCATCGGCTATCTTTTGGTTTGCTTATGGTTCTCTTCTTGGCCTACTCAGCATTAATGGGGCTTAGTTTAGGTACTGTCTTTCTGGTGTACAGCGGTGCTGCTATAGCCTCAACTTTCCTCGTTACAGCTGGTGCTTTTGCAGGAATGGCCATTTTGGGCTATACCACGAGTACAGACCTGACCAAATTTGGAAGTCTGTTGTACATGGTTTTCATAGGGATGTTCATAGCTGGGATCGTAAACATCTTCTTTAATAACGATATGTTAGGTTTTATCATTGCTGTTTTGGGTGTTTTCGTCTTCACTGGACTCACTGCTTATTACATGCAGCAATTGAAGTATATCTCCCAAGACGAAACGCTTAGTGGACTTGATAGGAACAAGCTTGCGCTGATCGGTGGACTTCAACTGTATATCTTGTTCATTAACCTATTCCTTTCTTTACTGAGAATATTCGGTGGAAGGGACTAACAGAAATGAAGCTACAGGCTGTTCCTCTACTGCTGAAAGTGAAACGTTCTGTAAAAAATCGATCAACTGATAATAAGAGTAGAGAATAAACCCTAAATTTGTTCAAAATCACGCGTTATGTCAGATAATTTTTTTGAAAGCTCAACAGCCGCAGTAGGAACTATCTATACGATCATTGCCCTATCGATCATCATATCGATCCTGATCTGGGGCTGATACCTTAAGAAAACCGTTTTTAAGGCTATTCACGTTGGATGAATAGCTTTTTTTCTGTCTTCACCGATCCTGATCCTCATGCCGTTCAATTCGATTTTCGCCTGGCTGATTAAGAAGCGTATTCAT
>JBKCAB010000121.1:0-3597 GCA_046307935.1 Bacteroidota bacterium
TCACTATACCATGGGCGGCGTCTGGGTAGACTATAACCTGCAGTCAACGATTCCCGGATGTTTCGTTGCCGGAGAGGCCAACTTCTCTGATCACGGGGCAAACCGACTTGGAGCATCAGCACTCATGCAAGGACTTGCAGACGGCTATTTTGTACTTCCGTACACCGTTTCCAATTACCTCGCTGATGAGATCAGCACTGGAAAGATCGCGACTGACACACCGGAATTCGAGGAGGCAGAGAAAAATGTGCGCGATCAGATCAACACATTCCTGAACAACAACGGTTCCCATTCCGTAGATCACTTTCACAAACGACTCGGAAACATCATGTGGAACAAAGTAGGTATGGCCAGAAACGAGGAAGGATTGCAAGCTGCGATCAACGAGATCGATGCGCTCAGAAAAGAATTCTATGCTGACGTATTTGTTCCCGGACGCGCGGACGAATTGAATCCTGAACTTGAAAAAGCCATGCGTGTTGCCGACTTACTCGAGCTTGGACAACTGATGGCAATGGATGCTTTGGAACGTAAAGAGTCGTGTGGCGGACATTTCCGTGAAGAATACCAGGATTCAGAAGGAGAAACACTGCGTGACGATCAGAATTTCAAGTTCGTAGCAGCATGGGAGTATAAAGGCGCCGATATTTCCCAGGAAACACTTCACAAAGAAGAACTCAAGTACGAATACATAAAGATCGCTGCCCGCAACTATAAATAATCAACGGATCAAAAGCTTTAGATCATGGCTTCAAAATTCATCAACATTAACCTCAAGATCTGGAGACAAAAGGACTCCAACTCAAAGGGAAATATGGAAACATATAAGCTGGACAATGTATCAACGGACAGCTCTTTCCTTGAAATGCTGGATCAACTGAACGAACAGCTGATCAATGAGCGTAAGGAACCTGTAGCATTTGATCACGATTGCCGTGAGGGGATCTGTGGAATGTGCTCACTTTACATCAACGGTCGTGCACATGGGCCGGACAGAGGAATCACCACGTGTCAGCTGCACATGAGAAAATTCAATGACGGTGACACCATCTATGTAGAACCGTGGAGGTCCAAAGCGTTCCCTGTGATCAAAGACCTTGTTGTCGACCGCAGTGCCTTCGACCGCATTCAACAGGCAGGTGGATTCGTTTCCGTCAACACTTCAGGAAAAACGATGGACGCCAACGCGATACCCGTTCCAAAACAAGATGCAGATAAGGCTTTTGAAGCTGCTGCTTGTATCGGGTGCGGCGCTTGTGTGGCCAGTTGCAAGAACGGTTCAGCGATGCTTTTCGTAGGCGCAAAAGTTTCTCAATATGCGTTGTTACCACAAGGTCGTGTTGAGGCTGAACGCCGCGTGCTGAACATGGTGCGACAAATGGACGAAGAAGGATTCGGAAATTGCACCAACACCGGTGCTTGCGAGATCGAATGCCCAAAAAGTATATCGCTTGAGAACATTGCCCGCATGAATCGGGAATACCTCAAGGCCATGTGCAGCTCAGAGGAATAATAGGGTTCCACATAAAAATTAGTGCAGGCATTCTTTAGGATGCGTGTTCTTTTTCCAACCGTTCAAATCTGAAAATCGTTCATCCTAATGACGATTATTACAAATTGTTTAATTTAGTACCAAATTAAAGTTAGATCTTATGAAAAAACTATTACTGACAATTGTTTTAGCTGGGACCGCAATGTGGTCTCAGGCACAGGTAATCTTTGCGGTTCAATCGCCGGCTGGGATTGCCGGTAACTACGAATTTACCTGGGCAGATCCTGCAGGAGGATGGGGAACACCAAACTTCCTGACACCCGGCACATTTGTACAGGGTGACCTTATGCTTGCTGATGATGGTGCATCCGGGACAAATGCACAAGGGTACCCTTCGAGTGCCACAGGTTGCAGCCCGATAACCAACAACCTTGCAGGTAAAATCGCTGTTGTTTTCCGCTATGACGGAGTGAGCGTAGGTTCATGTGAGTTTGGTTTGAAAGCTAAAAACTGCCAGGATGCCGGAGCGATTGGTGTTGTGATCATCAACCGTGAAGCGGGAGTCATTGAAATGGGTTCTGGTGCTGATGGTGCAAACGTGACCATTCCTGTAGCGTTCGTTTCCGATGCAACTGGCGCAACGCTCTACAACGAAATGCAAAACGGAACTGTAAACGTACTTTTCGGTAATAAGACCGGATTGTATGACGATGACGCAGGCATCATGGCCGGGACCACATTGATCTCAAAGGCCTCGGGTGTTGTTTCGCAGATCGCTCAAAATGCGAGTGAATTCAACTTTGAAATCGGAACACAAGTGTCAAATTATGGTTTGAACGATCAGGACAATATCAGTGTGAACGCTACGATCACCGGTCCGTCAGGAGAAGTTTACAATCAGACAGTTGGTCCTATCTCTATCGTATCCGGTGACAGTGTTCAGATCATTCCGGGTGGGGCATTTGAATTTCCTGCTTTCTCTCTTGCAACGTATGCCGCTGGGCGTTATACACTCACATATACAGTTGACCTTGGGATAGCTGACGAATATGACGCAGACAACACGATCTCGTCTGACTTCGTTGTGAACGACAAGATCTATGCCTTGGCTACAATGGATGCTACAGAAGGGGATGTGCCGGTTTCGAACAACGGATACCGTCCATCTGACAACACCAATTCGTTTTCCGCGTGTATCGTTTTCCGTGATCCGAATGCCAGCCGTCTTGGTGCTGAAGGCTTGTACTTCTCGGCAATGGGATCTGCTGTGGATCTCACAGGTGAAGAGATCTCACTTTACCTCTACCGTTGGGACGATGCTTTTGCAGATCTGAATGACGCAAACCTTGCTTTTGATGCATTAACACCTGTTGCTTCAGGATTCTATTACTACCCTGGAGATTATCAGGATTCAACTGTTTACGGTTCTTTTACCAATCAGGTGATCTTGGAGGACGATGCCCGCTACCTTGCGTGTATCCAAACATTCAACCTGGATGTATTCCTTGGATTTGATACAAAAGCCAACTACCTGTGGAACGAAGCATATTACCTTCAGCCGCTTACTCCGATCGAAAATGACGCTACGCTTACAACTGGCGGATGGTTTGCTTCGGGTTTTGGAGCAGATGTAGTGCCTGCTATCGGGTTGAAAGTATTCAACGAAGCTGAACTTGGAATCAATGAGTCGGCTACTATCAGCGGTTCTGTTTATCCAAACCCTGCTACAGAAAACATCAGCATCTCTTTGAATGCAGAAGGTGCTGCAGTACTCAACATCACCGACCTTGCAGGAAGAACGGTTAAAACAACTGACATCAACCTTGCAAACGGTACAGCAGACATGAACATCTCTGACCTGAACAGCGGAGCTTACATCTTCAATGTAACTTTCGAAGACGGTAAGACGGCACAGTTCAACGTTGTGAAGAAGTAATTTCACCATGACATAAATGAAAGGGGGATCGTCTGGTCCCCCTTTTTATTCGCTATTATCTCTGCTGCATGGGCCGGGAATCTTTTAATATTCAAGGCATGAACAAACGCAAAAGGGGCAGGAATGACCCCGCCCCTTCAACCCTATGATCAGGTTGCTACTTAAAAAT
>JBKCAB010000122.1:0-2130 GCA_046307935.1 Bacteroidota bacterium
ACATGGATGAATCCATCTCCGTGCGTTCGTGGCATGTGCCTGTTGATCTGAGCGATTACAATACGAGCATTTTGCACTGCTGCCAGTGAGGTATCAACAGAAACACCAAGAGAGCAACATCCGTGATCATCCGGTGGAGATACGGTGATCAGTGCCACATCGATAGAAATGATTTTTTTTTCGAATAAAAGTGGGGCTTCGCTCAAAAAGACGGGAATATAGCTGCCTCGGTTTTGCTGTATGTTTTCCCGGATATTCTGACCGACAAAGAATGGTTTTACTGTAAACGAATCACGATGTTCTGCTGTTGAGTAAGGCGCAGCATGTTCAGTATGCAAGGAGTACACGCTGACATTACGGAGCTCATCGGCTCTTTCTGTCATTGCATCTATCAAAGCTTTTGGTGCAGCAGCTGCTGTATGTATGAAAACATGGTCTCCATTTTTGATACATTTAACTGCCTCCTCGGGAGTTGTGATCATCGGGTTGTTTTTTTTCAAAAGTACAAAATCCGTTATCGGAAGGGATCAACGATCTTTCGGAAAGTCAGATTGATCCTTGGCTCAGTGATCCTCGGCTGCTTTGGGATCTGATGTTTCCAGAAATGTTGTAAGGATCCACCCATGATCAATAAACTCCCTGAATTGAGCTCAAATGTCAATTTATCGGTGGTGTGTTTATGCTTCAAATCGAAGCGCCTGGTACTTCCGACACTTAAAGATGCGATCACCGGGGCATTCCCCAATTCCTTCTCGTCATCAGCATGCCAACCGTTGCTATGTGTGCCATTCTGATAGAGGTTCAGCAAAACACTATTGAATTGAGTGCCACTTACCTGTTCAATCTTGGTTTTAAGCTCTGATAGAAGAGGTGTGAAAGCATGCGTCTTCAGGCGTTGTCCAGAGTAGCCGTATGTCTGGCCATTTTCAGCATAAAAAGCCTCTCTGCGGGGAATTGCGAGTTTTCGTCCAAAAAGCGTTATCGTACCTTGTTCCCATGGCACGGAAGAAAGCAGCGACAAGAATAGTTGATCCGAGACTTCAGCAGCAAGGAATCTTTCATCAAAATACAACCAGCCATCCTTGATGTCGATCCTCATAAATAGCCAACCATCGCGTAAGTGAGATAGCCGAACCATTCCTTTGTGAGGCGCTCCCAATCAGTCATCACACTGATGTTCGGCACAATGTATTGGTCCCAGTGATAATTTCTCTTTTCACCGGTATAAAGGTCAGTCGAAAACGGATCACAACTCAGATTTTGTTTTTCAAAACAAGCAAGAGCTCTTTTCATATGAGTTCCGGAGGTGATCAGCAGCTTTTTCTTGAGGTGTGGATAGGATCGACGGAGCAATTTTCCGGATTCAGCTGCATTCTCGTGTGTGTTCCTTGAACGATTTTCTGTGATGATATCTTGTTGCGGAATACCCCAGGAGATGAGTACTTTTTGGAATTGCTCAGCTTCATGAAGTCCTCTGTCCGTGATATATCCATGATCACCTGAGATCAGGATCTTTTTGATCTTGCCTTTGTGGTAGAGTGAGAGTCCTTGCCAGATCCTGTCTGCACCTCTTCGGATGGACAATTCATCCAGGTCATTGTTGTATTCTCCCATTCCGGTTAAAACGATGCCAACGTCGTAATTAGCGATATCTGCGATTTTTTTTCCAGGCACTTCCCACATTCGGCAAAACTCCAGAAATAAAAACGAGTTCGTGAACAGGATCAAAATGGCAATTGCTCCCCATCTCATTCTTTTCTTCCAAGGATCTTTTTTGAGGAGTAAAGCACAGACAGCCGCAGCGATAAACCATGTAAACGGCGAAAAAAGGAAGAGCGCAAATTTTGAAAGAAAGAAAAACATTGTTCAAAGTTATTTTATTTATGAACTTCAAACAATAGCGAACCGACAAGCATTAATTTTGAAATCAAATCTTAAGGATGGACTTACTCAATAACGATTGGCTCAAAAGTATCTTTGGTATTGATTATACGGATGTCAATCAGTTCCTGGTGCGCATGGGAACGATTCTGATCATCTGTATTTTAGTTCTTGTTGTGGGCTTCTGGTTGGCAAAAATGCTGTCGAAGGGAAGGCGCAAGGTGTTGAGAAGAAGCTATAGTGATGAGG